>NZ_JBSFTC010000326.1:0-11566 GCF_053590415.1 Nonomuraea sp. NPDC003201 | reverse complement strand
GCCGCAGGCCCAGCCGGCCCAGCCGCCGGTGCGCGGCGATCTCGGCCAGCAGCGCGGGGTCGCCGGCCTGGACGACGCATCCGACGGTGCTGACGGTGACCTCGCCGTGCCTGCGCGCGGTGTCGCGTACGAGGTATTCGAGCGGCTGCGGGATCGTGCCGACCCCGGCCAGCTCGTCGAGCAGGGCGTCGGCGTCGTAGCCGTGGTCGAGCGCCCGGCGCACGCTCTCGGTCGTGAACCGCCACACCGAGGCCGCGCCCCGCGACTCGCGGTCGGCGGCCCGGTCGAGCAGCGCCGCCAGCTCCGCCGACGGCGGCCCGGTCACGACCGCGGTCAGGTCGGGGCCGAACAGCGCGCTCCTGCGCACGCTGGCCAGCGCCCTGGTGGCCGCCTCGGCCAGCACGGGGTCGTGCTCGACCATGGGCACGGCGTCGTCGTTCTCGTCGCCCGGCCCGGCGATGAGCCCGGCCATCGCCCGGCCGAGGTCGGTGATCGCGTTGTTGGCCAGCAGGCCCAGCAGCGTGGCCTCGTCGAGCACGGCGGGCGCGCAGGCCAGCAGCAGCTCCAGGTCGAGCAGCGGCGCGTGCCAGTGGACGCTGGCCACGAGGCTGTCACGGTCGGCGAACGCCGTGCCCGCGGGCAGGCCGGACAGGACCGCCAGCACGGCCCTGCGGATCCTGGCGACCGCGCTGCCCGAGGGGTCGTCGCCGAGCACGGTGCCGTACTTGCCGTCGACCTTGCGCAGCGACGAGCGCTCCATGCGCCACCAGGCCGCCAGCAGCACCCGCAGCCGCGCCGAGCCCTCGTCGAGCCGCCACCGGTCGAAGCGCTCGGTGGGGATCATGCCGCCCGACTGCTCGTCCCAGGCCAGCAGCCTGGCCACCGCGCAGACCTCCAGGAGCAGCCGCGTCTCGTCCTCGTCGCAGCCGGTCTCCTTGGCCACCCTGCGCACCTCGCGCACGCCCACGCCGCCGGTCTTGAGCAGGGGCAGCGGGGTCTTGGCGGTGTTGTCGAGCAGGGCCGCGCACCGCTCGACCACGTGCGGCGCGGCCAGTGTCATCAGGTGGTCGACCTCCTCGGGGTCGACCGGGATCGTGGCCACCTCGGGCGCCTCGGGCCGGAAGGCCGGGTGGTAGCCGGGGCCGCGCAGGCAGATCGCCACCTCGCGGGGGATCTCCGCGACGTGCCAGCTCGGGCGGAAGAGCAGGCCGTGGTCGGCGCACCACTTCTCCGGTGTGCCGGGGGTGACGAACCGGCCGCCGTCGACGTTGAGCGCGGGGCCCTGCCAGGCGACCCGGTCGAGCAGCGGGATCGTGCCGTCGGGGGCGCCGCGCAGCAGCGCGTTGAGGCGTTCGCGGTCGGCGAGCGCCTCGGTGACGCGGGTGATGACGCGGCGCTTGTGGCCGTGGGAGGACAGGCCGAGGTTGCGGGCCAGCGCGTGCAGCGCGTCGTTGCCGATCGACCAGGAGTTGAGGTAGTGGTCCAGCGGCTCGCCCAGGCTGAGCGGGGCGGACCACCAGCGGGCGACGCCCTCCGCGAGATGGATGACGCCGTCCTCGCCCGGCCAGGCCAGCGCGTGGTCGTACAGGTGCTCCAGCCAGGGGGTCACCTCGTCGACCGGCGCGTCCACGAAGCCGGCCAGCCGCTCGGCCGTGGGGCGGGTCATGGCCAGGGCGGCCTCGGCGAGCTGCAGGCAGGGCAGCGGCAGGGCCCGCAGGGTCTCCATCACGGCGAAGCCGTTGCTCAGCCGCTGGGCCAGGGTGTCGAGCCGCCGCGGCCAGGGAGCGGCGATGGCGTCGGGCCGGTTGGCCAGGACACGGCCCAGCCTGTCTTCGTTCAGTTTTCGCAGCCAGCCGAGCAGGTGATCTTCCATCTGTGAGCAACTCTCATGGGGTCGCACGCGGGGACTCACCGTGAGCCATGAGCATCCACGGTAATGCAGATCACCCCCGGTCAGGAGAGGACTGCCCAGACGATCTTCCCGTGAGGTGCAAGTGCGGACCAGCCCCAGCGGAGGCTGAGTGATTCGACGATGTGGAGTCCGAGGCCGCCGGTGTCAAGGGGGCCAGGGTATCGCAGCACCGGCACCGATGAGCCTGGATCGGTGAATGCGCCGGTCACGAGGGGTCCCCGGCGGACGAGGGACATGTGGACGGGGCGCCGGCAGTGGGGCTCGTCCAGATGCAGGCCGTGGCGCAGCGCGTTGGTGGCGAGCTCGGAGACGACCAGCTCCATGTTCTCGATCAGCTCGGCGAGCCCCCATCCCGACAACGTGCCGGTGGTGAAGCTGCGGGCCGAGTGGACGGAGGCGGGGCTGGGCGGGAGCACGAACGTGGCGCTCGCGGACGGGCCGGGGACCAGCAGATCGCGGGCCGCCTCCGGCCACCAGCCGACCGGAGGCCACCAATCGAACGTGGTCCACTGGCCGGGCGCCGTGGTGGATTGCACGTGATCATTCTGCGACAAACTCTCGTGCAGGTGCAAGGGCGAATGCACGTGCAGACAACCTGTGCACGCGCTACCGTTGCCCTCAAATGGTCAATATGGGGGAAAGGGGATCTTGTCCGCGGCCCATGATCTTTCGGCCGTGAAGTGACAGACTGTACGTGCATACCCCGCAACATGCGGTGGGCCGCCGACCGCAGCTCACCGTAAGTGCAGACTCCGCTACTTATGGCGATCCGCTGGGTGCGGCCCACCATGGGTGCATACTCCGCTACTTGCGGTGGACCGCCGAACGCGGCCCATCGCGTCGCAAGGAAACGAACAAGGAGCAGCACGTGTCCATTGATCCGCCCGGTTCTGCTTCGACCGTTCGGCGCATCATGCTGGGGGCGAGTCTCAGGCGCCTGCGTGAGGCCAGCGGGCTCGACCGCGGACAGGCCGGATTCCACATCCGGGCGTCCGAGTCCAAGATCAGCCGGATGGAGCTCGGGCGGGTCGGTTTCAAGACACGTGACGTGGAAGACCTGCTCACCCTGTACGGCGTCGTCGACGATGCCGAGCGCCGTGCCCTGCTGGAGATGGTTCGCGAGGCCAACACCCCCGGGTGGTGGCACAAGTACTCGGCCGAGCTGCCTTCATGGTTCACCACCTACGTGGGCCTGGAGGAGGCCGCCGAGATGATCCGCACCTACGAGGTGCAGTTCGTGCCCGGTTTGTTGCAGACTGCCTCGTATGCGCGATCGGTATTCCAGCTTGGCAACCCCGGTCTGAGTCCAGACAAAATCGAACGCCGCGTGCATATGCGCATGCAGCGTCAGGAGCGCTTCACCCAGAAGGACGGACCCCGCCTGTGGGCCGTCATCGACGAGGCAGCGCTCAAGAGGACCATCGGCGGGCGGGAGGTCATGGCGGAGCAGCTCCAGCATCTGCTGGAAGTGGCTGCCCTTCCCAACATCACTATTCAGGTGATGCCCTTCAGGTTCGGCAAGCACGCCGCTGAAGGGGGCGCGTTCAGCATCTTGCGGTTTCCCGAGTCCGACTTGTCGGACGTTGTCTACGTCGAGCAGCTATGGGGTGCCCTGTACCTGGACAAACGCGAGGACATCGACCCGTACCTCACGGCCATGGAGCAGTTGTGCGTGGAGAGCACCACGCCAGGGGGCACCGTCGAGCTCATCGGCGGTCTTCTCAGAAAGATGTAGATGAACCAGACCTACAACGGCATGCCCGCGGCGAACCTGACGCAGGTCGCCTGGCGCAAGAGCCGCTACAGCAACTCGCAGGGCAACTGCGTGGAGCTCGCCGAGCTTCCTGACGGGGGGATCGCGGTGCGCAACTCGCGCTTCCCCGACGGCCCTGCCCTCATCTATACCCGCGACGAGATCCGGGCCCTGGTGCTCGGGGTTAAGGACGGAGAGTTCGACGGCCTGCTCGTTTAACAGCCTTGTAACCTCCGGCGCGCCCGCTTAACGGGGGCGCGCCGGAGGCTTAACAGTCCGGCCTTCTGTTGCCGCGAGGATCAGGGTCATGCTCGACCAGATGACCCTGTATCCGATCGCCGACGACGTGCTGTTCGCACCCGGCGGCAAGGTCGTGATCCGTACGTATGGAGTGGCGCCCGCCACCACGGGGGCCTCCGTCTCTTACCGGACCTGGGTGACCGGCATCCGCGACCAGCCGCGGTACTGGCACTGGGGCCACTTCGAGGACGCCGCCTCCGGGCACCGCAGGGTCCTGGAGTGGCTCACGGGGCGGGGGCCGCAACCTTCCCAAACGCTGACCTGATCGCTATCCTCGTGCCAAGCAACCGCTTGGTAGAGGAGGCGTGGTGCGGCGCGCGATCCACCTGATCGAGGAGGTCGACTTCCGGCCGATGAACTCCAGGCGGCCCCTGGAGTACCTCACCTGGCTGACCCGCTACAAGCGCGAGGACGAGAGCCGTGCCGCGCCCTCGCTCACCTCCGGCATGTCCATCAGGTCCCGCGAGATCGACCTGGTGGGCGCCTTCTACGCCGTCGGCATCACCGGCCATCCGCAGTTCAAGGCCGTCACGCTGTGGGACTGCCACGGCGGGTGGGACGGCGGCTGGCGGCAGATGATGGAGATCTACCAGGGCGTCGACGAGCGGCTCTTCCTGTCCGACATCGACGACCTGCGCTTCTCCGCCTTCTCCCGGCCCCTCGGCGCCGTGCCCGGCTGCCCGCCGCTGTCCGAGGCGCCCGCCGCCGAGCTCTACCTCTTCGAGAGCGCCCGGGTCCGCCCGGGGGCCGCGCTCGACTACCTGCACACCGTGCGCACCGAGCGGGCGCCGCTGCTCGCCGAGCACGGCCACACCCTGGTCGGGCTGTACGAGGTGCTGTTCTGCGACACCGAGGCCGTCACCGTCTGGGCCGTCTCCCTCGACGACCACCTGGCCACCCAGCGCGCCCGCGACGCCGCTCTGGGCCTCGACGACGAGGTCGCGCCCGATTCCCGGCTTCTGGACTGGAGCAAACGGGCTCGCGACTATCTGGAAGGCCCCTGGCGTGAGACGCTTCTGGCACCGTTCCCCGGTTGCCGCCTGGCGCCGGAGGTCCCGCCGGGTTAGCGTCGGCTGCGGAGGTGGCCATGACGGACTCCTACCTCTCCAACGGGCAGAGCCCCGACGAGCACGTCGCCGCGTGCCCCGACTGCCGCGCCGCCATCGCGCTGCTCGACCATCCCGACCCGGCGGCGGAGCCGCCGCCCACGCTGCGCGAGGCGGTGCTGTCCAAGGCGCGCCGCCGCCGCAGCCCGGCCGTGCTGGGCGTGTCGTCCGTGGTGGTCCCGTACGCGGAGCAGGTCGCGCTCATGGACGACCTGCTCGGCGAGCTGAGCGGGCCCCAGTGGGAGGCCCCGATCGCCAGGCACGGCACGGTCAGGGGGCTGGTGGAGCACCTGGCGGCCAACGACGCGACCGTGGCCCGGTTCATGGGCGTGCGCGGCATGAGCGATCTGCCCGTGCACCGGCGCTGGCGCGAGCAGGCCGGCAGCCTGCTCGAACGGGTCTCCGCCGGCAGCGAGGTGCTGCTCGGCGTCGAGGTCGCGCTGGCGGGGGCCCGGCCGGCCCGCGCGCCGCTGCGCCAGGCCCTGATCCAGCGCACGTTCGAGACGTGGACGCACGCCGACGACATCAGGGCCGCCACCGACCGCTCCCAGGAGCCGCCGCGTCCCGAGCACGTGCACATGATCGCCGAGTTCGGGCTGGCGCTGCTGCCGCGGGCGATGCGGGAGCCGCGCCGCGACGTCTCGGCCACCGTCGTGCTGACCGGGCCGGGCGGCGGCACCTGGACGATCCCGCTGTCGCCCGCCTCCGACCACGTCGCCGTGCTGCTGTCGGCCGGCGCGGTGGACTTCTGCCGGCTGCTGGCCAACCGCCGGCCGCCGGACTCCTTCCCGTACGCCGCCGAGGGCGACTCCGCCCTCGCCCGCGACATGATCAGCGCCGCCGCCACGTTGGGGTGTGACTGATGGCGAGGGAGCGCCGTCGCCTGGAGGAGCGGCAGGAGCGAAGCGACCAGAGCGGGGGATGGCGACGGCATCGAGGGCGACCGAGTTCGCCTCGCGGAGTGAGGCCATGAACACAGACATGGAGCTGTGCACGCGGCTGACCGCCGGTGACCTCGACGCGCTGGCCGACGCCTACGACCAGCACGGATCGTACGTGTACGGGGTCGCGGTCAGGGTCACCGGCAGCCAGGCGCACGCCGAGGAGATCACCCAGAACGTGTTCACGGCCCTGTGGGAGCAGCCGCTCTCCTACGACCCCGCGCTGGGGTCGCTGCGCGGCTGGCTGGTCAGCCGGGCCCTGCACGAGTCGGCCGTGCGCTCGAAGGTCGGTTGACCCGTCAGCTGATCGGGGCGTTCCAGGTCAGGAGCACGGGCTCGGAGTGCTCGAAGCCGAGCCGCGAGTACGTGCCCGTGTCCAGCTTCAGCAGCCTGCCCTCCTCGGGCCCGAGGCCCAGCCAGCGGGCGGCCAGCACGCGCAGGAAGTGCCCGTGCGCCACCAGCGCCACCCGCCCCTCGGCCTTCCTGGCCCGCTCGATCACCCGGTCGGCGCGGGCGGCGACCTGCTCGGCGCTCTCCCCGGGGTGCTCGGCGTCGCCGGGGATCACGCCGTCCCGCCACAGGTACCAGCCGGGGTGGCTCTCGCGGATCTCCGGCGTGGTGATCCCCTCGTAGCCGCCGTAGTCCCACTCCCACAGGTCCGGGTCCACCTCGTAACCGGTCAGGCCGGCCAGCTCCGCCGTACGCCGTGCGCGCTGGGCGGGGGAGACCAGCACCAGGTCGAACGACTGCCCCTTGACCAGCGGCGCCAACGCCCTGGCCTGGTCCTCGCCGTGCTCCGTCAAAGGCAGGTCCGTACGTCCGGTGTGCCGACCCGCCTTGCTCCATTCGGTCTCACCGTGCCGGAGCAGCAGCATCTCTTCCATGGAGTCCATCATCCGGTATGCCCGATTCCGGCCCGGCGTCAGGTGGCGAGCTCCTCGACGACGGGGGCGAAGGCGTCCAGGTCGCGCTCATGATGCACCACGAAATACGAAATATCGTGCTCATCCCGCCAATAGCGAAGCTTGTCGATGATGTCGGCGCGGGTCCCGAGCAGGACCTGCGGCGTCTCGCCGAGCGACGAGCTGTCGGCCGCGCTCCATGCCTCCTCCGCCTTCCGCTCGCCCACCTGCACCACGCTCGTCCCCAGCTCCAGCGCGTCGTAGCGCTCGCCCGCGGCCTCGCGCACGATCTCGATCTTCCTCAGGAACGCCGCCGGCCCGCCGTCCCGGTCGTCGGGCCCGCTCCCGTCCGGCCGGACCCGCATCCCGAGGTTCACGACGTCCGCCTCTTCGGCCGCCAGCCGCAGCATGCGCGGCCCGCCCCCGCCGAGCGCGATCGGCGGGCGCGGCCTCCGTACGGGCTTGGGCTGCTGGTCGAGCCCGTCGATGCGGTAGTGCTTGCCCTGGAAGCTGAACGGCCCGTCCCCCCAGAGCCCCTTGAGCACGGCCACGGCCTCCCGCAGCCGCTCCACCCGCACCCCCGGCGGCTCCAGCGTCAGCCCGGCCCCGTCGTAGTCGCGCGCCATCCACCCGGTCCCGATCCCGACCTCCAGCCGCCCGCCGGACAGCAGGTCGAGCGTGGCCGCCTCCTTGGCAAGCACGGCCGGATGCCGGAAGTCGTTGGCGAACACCAGCGTGCCGACCCGCAGCCGGCTGGTGGCGCAGGCGGCCGCCGTCAGCGCGGCGATGGGGGCGAACCTGGGGCCGACGAGATGGTCGGGCACGAGGAGCACGTCGTACCCCTGCCCTTCGAGCCGCCGCGCCTTCTCCGCCCAGGCCGCGCCCGACCCGGCCTCCCGCACCACCGCCCCGAACCTGAACCGCCGCACGATGCCTCCCTCACGTTGAGCAAGCGCTTGGGCGACACTGTACGCGCCGACCGGCCGCGCGGGTCAGCGGGAGGGGAGAGCGAGGGCGATGCCGGTGGCGGCGGCGGTGAAGACGAGCCAGGCCACGCCGCCCACCGCGCCCGGGAGCCCGGCGATCCAGGCGACCGGGATGAGGAACGGCGCAACGATCATGGCGATGGCCGCCCACTTCGGCGCGGCACTGCGCAGGGCGGCGACCCCCAGCAGCACGAACCCGAGCAGGCTCAGGAAGAACGTGAACCCGAGGACCGAGGTCGGCATCCCCTCGCTCAGCTCCGTGACGAGCCGGTTCGTGGTGGGCACGTCGAGCCCGGCCTTGGCGGCCGCGTAGATGGTGTCGTCGGAGGTCAGGCCGTAGGGCAGGGCCATGGCGAAGGCCAGGATCATGCCCACCAGTCCCAGCGCGGGCCGCCCCGACCGGGCCACCTTGCTCACCGCGAAGATCGCGGGGATGAGGGTGACGGTGCCGAGCGCGGCGACCCAGCTCCAGAGCGCGTACGCGCCGAGGTCGGCGACGATGGCGCGGATGTACGGCTCGCCCTCGGCCGTGGCGTCGAACGGGCCGAGCAGGAGGGACACGGCGACGGTGAGCGGTGAGATCGCGGCGCAGGCGATCATCGCGCTCCTGGTGAAGCCGGCGGTGGAGGGGGTTGTCTCAACTGTGGTCATGCCCCGAGGGTGAGCCCGCGGGGTGGGGCGTGCATGAGTAGGGGCTACTCAAATCGCGGGTTTACCAAGCGCTTGCTTAGGTGCCAGACTGGGGGCATGGAGATCCCGGTGCGCCAGGTGACGGACGACGAGGCGGCGTTCTTCGGCGAGCACGGCTGGGTGCGGCTCGGCCGGCTGGTCGACCCGGGCACCGCCGCGGCCCTGCGCGAACGCGCCACCGGCTTCATGAACGGCCGGTCCAGGAGTCACGAGACGCTGGTCGACGAGGCGTTCGGGCAGTCGAGGGACATCGCGGCGAGCGACGAGATGTTCGGCGCGCTGACGTCGAGCCCCGAGATGGGGCGCAACGCCGTACGGCTGCTGCGCGGCGTCCGGGCCGTGCGCGTGCAGGTCACCAACCTCCTGGTCAAGGAGGCGGGGGAGCACGGCGCGACCGAGTTCCACCAGGACTTCCCCTGGATGCCGATGGACCGCTCGGCCATGCTGACCGTCTGGCTGGCCCTCGCCGACGTGCCCGCCGACATGGGGTCGCTGCGCTTCTACGACCGTTCGCACCGGTACGGGCTGCTCGGCCGGAGCTTCACCCGCCCGGGGGACGACCAGCTCACCCAGCACCCGTGGCTCAAGGAGCTGGAGCTGTCGCCGCCGCTCGACCTCAAGGCGGGCGACGCCACCGTGCACCACGCCCTGACCGTGCACGGCGCGCCCGCGAACCGCCGCGACAGCCCGCGCCTGTCGTTCACCGTCACGTACTTCGACGCCGACGCCCTCTACACCGGCCTGCCCTACCGGCAGACCGACGGGCTCGGGCTCGAGGTCAACCGGCCGTTCGAGCACGAGAGGTTCCCCGTCGTGAGCCTCGGAGGCCGGGATGCCTGAGACCGTACGGGGGCCGGTGGCGGAGCTCGGGGCGACGCTCATGCACGAGCACGTCTTCGGGCTGAGCCCCGAGATCCTGTGGAACTGGCCGGACATCCCCGAGGGCTGGGACCTCGAGACGCGGGCGCGCGAGGCGGCGGGCAAGCTCGACGCGCTCAAGGCCGAGGGCATCGACACGATCGTGGACCTGACCGTGGTGGGGCTCGGCAGGTACATCCCCGCCGTCCAGCGCGTGGCCGAGCTGACCGGTGTGAACATCGTGGCCGCCACCGGCCTGTACACCTACGACGCGCTGCCGCCGTACTTCGCCAACCGGGGTCCGGGGTCGCTGTTCGGGGGGCCGGACCGGCTGGCCGAGTTCTTCGTACGGGACATCGTCGAGGGGATCGGGCGGACCGGCGTCAAGGCGGCCATGCTCAAGTGCGCCTCCGACCACCTGGGGATGACCAGGGGCTGCGAGCGGGTGTTCCGGGCGGTCGCGCAGGCGCACCTGGAGACCGGCACGCCGATCACCACGCACTCCCACAGCGCCTCCAGGGGCGGCCTCGAACAGCAGCGCCTCCTGGGCGAGCTCGGCGTGGACCTGGGCAAGGTGGTCATCGGGCACGCCGGGGACTCCACCGACGTGGCCTACCTGGAAGAGCTGATCGCCAACGGCTCCTACCTCGGCATGGACCGCTTCGGCATCGAGACGATCAGCCCGTTCGAGGACCGCGTGGAGATCGTGGCGAAGCTCTGCGAGCGCGGACACGCCGGAAAAATGGTCTTAAGTCACGACTCGTACTGCTTCAACGACCGCTTCGACGCCGACGTCGTACGGCGGCGCCACCCCAACTACCACCTTCTCCACGTCCCCCGCGACGTCGTTCCCGAGCTCCGCAAGAGGGGCGTCACGGACGACCAGGTCCACCAGATGCTCGTCGACAACCCGCGGAGGATCTTCGCATGACCGGTGACATCAAGGACTTCGACGTCGGTTCGGACTGGCACGTCGCCGCCCCGTACGACTTCCTCCGCGGGCTGCGCCGGGAGCGGCCGGTCTTCCACTCCGAGCACCTCGGCGCGTACGTCCTGACCCGCTACCCCGACGTGCGCGCGGCCTACGGCGACCCGCGGCGCTTCTCCTCCAAGGGCTCGCTCACGATCTCCCGCAGCCTGACCCGCGAGACCAGGGAGAAGCTGGGCGAGCACGGCTCGTTCCTGTCCAGCTTCGTGGCGAACGTGGACCCGCCCGACCACACCCGCCTGCGCCGGTCGGTGTCGAAGGCGTTCACGCCGCGCGCCGTGGCGGCCATGGAGCAGGAGTTCCGGCGGCTCAACGAGGACCTGCTCGACCGCCTGGAGCCGCGCAAGAGCGCCGACTTCGTCGGCGAGATCGGCCACGAGCCGTCCATCAAGCTGACCGCCCGCTTCATCGGCGTGCCCGAGGCCGACGAGGCGTTCGTGCAGGCGCACGTCAAGGACTGGTTCCAGCTCTTCCTGTCGCCGCAGCCGCCGGAGCGCCAGCTCGAACTCGCCGGCAGCTTCCTGACCTATCTCGACTACGTGGACCGCCTGGTCGCCTCCCGGGCCAAGGACCCGCAGGACGACTTCACGTCCCTGATGACCTCCCTGATCGGCGCGGAGCTGACCCATCGCGAGGTCGTCGAGCTGATCTCCACGATCCTGCTCGGCGGCAACGACACCGTCCCCAACCAGCTCGGCAACACCGTCCTGCGCCTGCTGCGGGAGGGCGCCTGGCCGGTGCCGCCCGACCTGGTCGCGAACGCCGCCGAGGAGTGCATGCGCATCGACGGCGCGTCGCTGGGCTCGTTCCGCTACGCCGTGACCGACATCCCCCTGCACGGCGTGACGATCCCGGCCGGAGCCCTCGTCCTGCTCTCCACCGACTCCGCCGCCCACGACGAGAGCGTCTTCCCCGAGCCCGAGCGCTTCCTGATCGACCGGCCGAACGCCGCCGAGCACATGGTCTTCGGCTACGGCATCCACTTCTGCGTCGGCGCCGCGCTCGGCCGCCTGCAGCTGCGCACCGCGCTCGACGTGCGGCTGTCCGAGCTGGGAGCAGCGGTCCGGAACTAAGGAGAGCGCCATGCGGCTTTCGGTGGACTTCGCCTCCGGCCGTTCCGGCACGGCGGA
>NZ_JBSFTC010000325.1:0-11613 GCF_053590415.1 Nonomuraea sp. NPDC003201 | reverse complement strand
ATGATTTGCTGAACATGTACAGAATGCCTTGTCTCGAACTCCGGTAGGGCTCGCGCGCGAATTCTGGGGACTTCGACTGCCTAATCCGACGGTCGCAGTTTCGAATCCTGCAGGGCACGCTTTGATCATGGTCTGACCTGCGGTTATGTGGGAGTGAATGTGTTCTAGAATCTTCGTCTGGCGGTTGCGTGCTCCGTGCGTGCTCGCGCGCACCAACCCCGCACGCGCCATGATCGACATCGGCCTTCTGGGGACTTCCTTGGCAAAGGAAACGGCCCCGTCCCGCCGTGCAAGCGCGGCGATCACGAGGCCGGTCTCCTGATGTAGCGGGTCAGGCCCGCAGCGGGATCACCTCTCCAGGCTCCTCCTGGTCCTCCTCGGCGAGCAGAAAGTGCTGCGGTCTTCTCAGCGGCCGCCATCGCAACCTCGGGAGAGACTGAGGTGTAGGTGTCGGCCGTGAAGGAGTTGGAGGTGTGCCCCAGCGTCTCCTGTACAACCTTCATCTCTACCCCGGCGGCCGGCATCAGCGAGGCGGCGCCGTGGCGGAGATCGTGGAGGCGGATGGGTGGCAAGATCCGCCGTGGCAGGCCTCGCTGGGAGCAGAATCCCGACACCGGAAATATCGGCAGGTCGTCGACCGGTGACATGTCGGCTTCACCGACCTGACCGGCGGCTGCGCGGCCTTTGACCAGCACTGCTCAGGACCGGAGGTGGGGGGCAACGGTCTTGAGGTGGGTGGGCCGGCCGGGCCGTGGTAGTGATCATGGCGCGGCCGGCTCCAGGCGTTCACCTCCCGATGAAGGAGTCGAGGCTGATGCAGGTGCTGGTAGAGCGGTCGGTCTTTGGCTAGGGGTGCCACCAGGTTCGAGCCGGTCTCGCGTTGAGGGACGTAATGACGACGGTTCCTCGCGTACTCCTTTCCGCCTCGCTCACCGGACCCGCACCATCTGGCAGTACTGGCACGTCCCGGCTTTGTTAGGGCCGCTTGCCGCCCTCCCCGGCATCACCCGGATCGGACGCCCTCAGCTTCCCCGCCGTGCCACGACAGGACGGACCACGAAGGTCTTGCACCCTCGTACGGACCATCAACGCCTCACGGCGCACGTCTCTCCCGCGAAATATTTCGCGGCCCGGCGCAGGATGTCGCGCTCCAGCTCCAGCTCCCGGATCCGGGCCTTGAGCTGATTGTTCTCCTCTTCCAGCACGTCGTCGGACGATAGCGGGCGGCACCGTCGTCGATCACAACTCGTTCGTCGTCGGTGAGCGGGAAGGGAGCGAGCTTGCACTGCAGCTTGTCCTTAGTTTCCAGCCGCAGAGCCGTGGAGGAGGCTTTCGGGGTGAAAGTCGCACTTGGTGCAGGCCATTCAGTGCGGGTACTGCTCGAAGAAGGTGTAGTCGCAGAACCTCGCGTCCCAGGTCGTAGTATTGCCACGGCTCTCCTGCTGCTGCGGCTTCGCTCGCAACGGTGCCCTTGTCGATGAGGACCTCGATGGTGCGGACGTTGCATTCGAAGTATCCGGCGTCGGTGTAGGAGTTGCGTGAGCGATCGTCGGGGTGATCTTGGCGTAATACTGGGTGGATTGCGGGTAGCGGTGTCCGAGTCAGGCTTGGAGCTCGAACAGCGTCATCGGCTCCTTGGCGTTGTAGAGCTGACTGGCGATGGTGGGACGGGCCCGGTAGCTGGCGATGTTCCCCCGAACGTCGGCGGCCGGGACGCCGGTTTTGCGGCAGAGCATAGGGATGGCGGTGTTATTGATGTAGGTCCGCGGCCTCCATACCCCCCCGCCGCCGCCATCGTCTGCTGGCGGCGGCTCACTGACCCCAACCCGGCAGAGACTGACAACGGCTTGGAACGCAACCTGGGCTTCAGGCATCTCGATGGCCACCGAGCACGGATGCACAGCCGGTCAAGATTCGATCTGTTGTGACCCCTCAGCCATGGACGACATTGAAGATTCTTCCTCCCTGGGCGTCGAACACCTTGCGACCTCCCAGGGGACGCTGGAGGACGACCTCTACTTCTTGAAGAGCGGTCGATCCGAAGCCGTGGCGGTTCGTTTCCCAGATGGGAAGCGTCACGGGGCACACGTCACGCAGCATGATCTTGACGTCGACCCGGTCCGGTGACTCGTCAGCTTCCGCGGAGGCCACGGCGGTGCAGAGCTTTCCGTCCGGGGTGGCATCGCCGAAGACTGTCACTTTCAGCGTCCTGGATCCGGGCGACGTTTCAACGCGGTGAATGGCCGCCATGGAGTCGGGTGCCCGGTGCTCGGTGCATGCGGAGAGCAGCAGGATCAGAGCCGCCGCCGCGAGCACCCGTCGCACTCTGGTCCTGCTGCTGTCCATTCTCCTAATGCTTTCTTATCTCGTACCCGGACGCGCGGACAGCGTCAGCGATGTCGGTATAGGTATGGGTACACGGCTTGTCGGCACTCGGCGTGTACTTCGTCGTGTTGGCGCCGCTAGTAATCCCCTTGGCGATGACGCCACCCTTGGCGAAGTTATAGACCGCGCCGCCGGAGTCGCCGTCCTCCTTGCAGGCATGAATGCTTTGCCCCTCGTCGGCCCAGCGGATACGGCCGCGGTAGTTCCCGTCCTTGTCGTAGTACTTGATCTTCCATCCTAGATGGACCACCTTCCATGAGCAGGAGTCTCCGGTTGTCGCTCCGCCCACGCAGTACTGATCGCCCACCTTCGACCGGACCGGGTCACGACCGATGACCCAATGCTTGATGGTGGTGTCGACGGGGCCGAAGAACATCGCGGTGGTGCCGGCTCTCGGGTTCGCGGGCGGGTGACCCACTTTGAGGAGCGCGAGATCGCCGTAGGTGGTCGTGTCGCCCGGTAGGCCGACCGTGCCCACGCCTTTCTTCCAGTTCGTCCAGACCACGTCTCCGAAGGTGAAGCTTTTGGCGTCCACGCAGTGACCAGCGGTCATGAACAGGTTGTCGGTCTCCGTCCCCCAGGCGAAGGCGGTGGTGCAGTTGCTCTGAGTCCCGTCACCGTTCAGGGACGTGAAGTGCGAATTGCCGTTGAGTTTGCCGATGTCGTTCTGTCGGCTGTCGGTTGCCATGCTGGTGGAGGCAGTGCCTGCGGAACGTTGGCCGGTGGTCGACACCCAGTCTTCCTCGGTACGGAGCCAGATCGCGACGTTGTTGACACCGTAGCGGTCAGCGAGAGCCCTACGCAGTTCCGGTGAGGCCGAGGTGGACTGCACGATGGCGAGGTTGCGCTCGTCCCAGATGTTGCCTGCGAAGATGGCCGCTTCCTCGGGAAGGCCGCTGGCCGGCTCCAGAGCGGCGTCGAGGATCTCGTTGAGCTGCTGCGCGCTGTTGGCGACTTCCACGACCCTCGGGGTGACTCTGAAGTCGGTGGTTGCCGGTGGCGCAATCGCTCCCTTGGCCGAGGGCGCGTCCTCATCCTCGAATCCAGAGCCGGCGAGCGTCGCGTCCACGAGACCTCGGGCGCTGGCCACGCCGCTGAGTAGCTGCCTGGCCGTGTCCCTTCCGGCAGTGGTGGCTGGAGCCACAAGATCTCCGGTAACTCGGTCGACATAGGGCCTGGCGAGCAGATCAGAGTGCTCATCCGTCCGGGTCTGCGCCATGTCAAGAGCAGCAGAGGAGGTGTCGCCGAGTTGGATGCTGTCGCCCCGCCAGCGGCCCGAGACCGTGAACACCTCGACGCCATCGGGACCGGCGGGATACAGCACGGTGGGCTCGGGGGCGGATCGGCCGGTTATGGTCAGCTTCGGCGGGTAGTCGGCGCTGTCGTGCTCGGAGGAGGCGAACGTTCGCCAGTTGTCGTCGCCGCTGGTCTCGCTCGGCGACTGAAGCGCGAGGCCCCAGTTGGGCGAACCGGACGCCCAGTTCTGAACGATGGGCGTCACCGACCATTCAAGTGCGGCGGGGTCGCACTCGGCCCCATTGTAGGCCGCGGTGCTGGTCTGCGCGTGAGTGGCGCTGGTGGCGGGCTTGTTGTCCCATGTGAGATTGTCCTGGTCCCAGGCACCGGTGACTTCGCGTACCTGAATGCCGTCGCCGACGACGTCGCCACATCCAGGCGCGTCGGTGTTGAGCAGAGACAACTTCGCGTCGATGATGTCCTGCCCGATCACGGCATCGGCGTTGAATCGCAGGTAGATACGGTTGGTGATGCCGAAGATGGAGCCGGCGGTCATGAGCGGCCGGCTCGGGTCCGCGGGTACGCCGTCATCAGCCACATCCGCTTCCTTCGTCAGCGGCAGGCCGACCGTGGAGCTGATGGTGACGGGATAGATGGTCGTCGAGTCGGCCAGATAGCCGGCGTCGGGCTTGACGACGAGGGCCTGACCGTTGCTTGAATCGATCACCTCTGCGGCGATGCGGCGGGCAGGCTGTCCGCGCTTGACGCCCTTCATGAAGGCCTTACCGGCGATCGCCGCCAGACGGCCCTTGGAGTCCGTGCCTTCGAGCGCGCTTCGTTTCGTCGGCGCGAGCTTTAACCCGTTCGCTTGGAGGGGGAAGGTGAATTCCGTGACCTTGCTCGGCCGGGCCCGCAGGATGATCTCGTAGCGAAACCCTGTTGCCAACGCTGTCACCGCCAGATCAGCCTGCGGTCCTGCGGCGTTCGGGTAAACGGCGGTGCTGCCCTTCACGGTGGGCTTGGGCAGGTCGCCTGGCCAGCCGAGGGTAAAGGATTCGTCCGAGGAGACAGTCAGCCGCGCGAGAGGCTTGTCCGCCCCTCCGGCGGAAATCTCAGTGGTGGCCTTGGCCACCTTGGGGGTCAGCGTTCCGTTCTGCTCGACGAGAGTGGTGTCGATCCAGGCCCATTGCGCGTCGGAGCGCTTAACCCGGACCGGTCGGGCCCACTCTTCGAGGGTGAACGTGCCGTCAGGGCGACGGATGACGCGGCGGTCTTCGCTGGCGTAGCCGAGCAGTTCCACAGGCTGAGTCAGCTGTGCCGACGTGTCAGGTATCGGGGCAGCTCTCGCCGATGGGACGTGAGTCAGGGACAGGATCGTGAGCAGTGCGGCGCCGAAGGCGGCCAGGCGCTGTAAGTGAGCGGTCCGGTACGAAGGTAAGCGGTATTTGTCCACGCAAGTCTCCCTTGGTTGACTTCTCGGGTAAAACTCGCGTAAATGTATATCGTCGTTCACTACATGATCAAGACCTTGGGCCTGCAAAATTCGCATATGCCTCAGAAGGCTTCATTGCAGACATTGGTCAGACGATGTGCGTGTGAGGTGCGGAAACTCAGCCGCCGAAGTTGACGTGGGGGTTCGTGGTTCAAGCATGATGAGGTCTCGGGCATCCTGCTGACGGTGTTGTGGTCTTCCCGCTACCTCTTCCTCGGGCGTGTCTTTGAGTTCCTGGTCCCTGCTGGGTCGCGGTGATCGGGCCAAGGTGGCGGAGATCATGGTGCTTCGTCATCAGGTTGCCGTATTGCACCGTCAGGTAAACCGGCCCGATCTCCGTCCGGGGGATCGGGTCGTGCTCGCGGCCTTGTCGCGGCTGCTTCCTCGCTCGTCGTGGGATGTCCTCTTCGTCACTCCCGCGACGTTGCTGCGCTGGCACCGTGCCTTGGTGACGCGCCGGTGGACCTACCGGTCCAAGCGCCTGGGCCATCCCTCTGCCCGCGGACGTCCGGGAGGCGGTGTTGCGCCTGGCCCGGGAGAATCCCGCATGGGGTTATCAGCGCATCAGCGGTAAACTGGCTGGAGCCGGCCTTCGGATACCGCCCAGCACCGGCCGCGGCATCCTCAAAAGAGCCGGACTCGATTCCGCGCCACGTCGCAGCGGTCCGAGTTGGAGTCAGGTCCTCAAGGCGCAGGCGAGGGCATCTGGGCGTGTGATCTGTTCCACGTCGACACCATCTTTCTCAAGCGGCTCTACGTTCTGTTCTTCATCGAGCACGCCACCCGCGTGGTTCACGTCGCGGGCGTAACGGCGCATCCGACCGGCGCCTGGGTCGCTCAGCAGGCCCGCAGCCTGGTCGTGAACCTGGGAGAGCGGGCCGAGGGAATCGCATTCCTCATTCGCGACCGAGACGCGAAATTCACCGCGGCCTTTGACGAGGTATTCACCTCACTCGGTGCCCGCGTCATCATGACGCCCGTTCGTGCGCCGGGAGCCAACGCGATAGCCGAGCGTTGGGTCGGCACCGTTCGAAGGGAATGCACCGATCGGCTGCTGATCTACGGTGAAAACCATCTCCGCCGCGTCCTGCGGACATACGAGCGGCATGACAACCGGCACCGTCCCCATCGCTCACTAGACCGTTGACCGCCTCAACCATCAGATGCCCCGGCTGTACCCATGGATCTTGATCAGGTCCGCCTGCAACGCCGGCAGGTGCTCGACGGTCTGATCAACCAGTACCGGCGGGCCGCATAGACGGGGCGGATAACCGCAGATCAGAGGTCGCATCCTGGTTTTCGCACCCCACAGCCTGTACAGCGTCAAAATACAGCCATGACGGCCCCGACCTGTGGTTTGACGGGGTCCGTACCTGCAGACAAGATCGCGTCTTGTGTTTGTCCGCCTGCTCTATCTGATTACGCTTCGGGTGTTCGGCTGGTTGATGTTGCTGGGCCGCAGTCAAGCGTCGAAGGACGCGGAGATCATGGTGTTGCGTCATGAGCGGTCTTGAACAGGTTCTCGGCGCGCGGGTAGGACTGGCACCCGCGCCCGGTGATCGGGTCGATGTCGGCGGTGGCGGGCACATACGGCCCGGAGGCGGGGGCGCGCCAACGCGGCCGGTGAGACCACCAAGGTGACCGACCCGGCGGGTGCGAGCACCATGGAGTACGACCTGGCCGGGCGTCTGGTGAAGACTACCGATGCGAACGGTAACGCCAGCGTCGCCGAATACGACCTGGCCGGCCGTAAGACTACGGTCAAGGACCTGGGCCGAGACGAGTCTTCCAACAATGAGATCACGGTGGAGCGCACCTACGGCATGGGCTACGACGCCGCAGGCAACCAGATCAGCTCCACCTCACCGGAGGGCTATGTCACCCGGCAGACATTCGACGCACTAGGTCGCCTAACCTCGCTTGTCGAACCGGTGTCGACGACCGAGTCGATCACCACTAGCTTCGGCTTCGACGCCACTGGCGCCCGCACCCGGATCACCGATGGGCGAGGCAACGCCACCTGGACCAGCTACAACAGCCTAGGTTTGGTGGAAACGGTGACCGAGCCCTCCACAACGGCGCACCCGAACGCGGCCGACCGCACCTGGACCCATGCCTACGACGCGGCCGGAAACCCGACCGCCACCATCCAGCCCGGCGGGGTACGCATCGACCGCATCTTCGACCACCTGGACCGCCTCACCAAGGAGAGCGGTGCAGGGGGAGGCGCCACCACGGCGGAGCGCACGTTCGGCTACGACCTGGCCGGCCGCCGCACCACCGCCGGTGACCTGACGGTCGACTACAACGACCGCAGCCTGCCGCTCAAGGTCTCGCGCGGCACCGTCCAGGAGACCGCCTACGCCTACGACGGGGTTGGCAGCCCCCTCCAGCGCATCGATGCCAGCGGCACTGCCACCTTCACCTACGACAGCGCCAATCGGCTGAAGACCGCCACTGACCCGGTGACCAGCCGTACCCTCACCTACGGCTACGACGCGGCCAGCCGGTTGAAGACCATCACCGCCACCGGCACGGCCAGCACCCAAACCATCGACTACTACGACACGAACCAGGTCAAGAGCCAGACGTTGAAGAACGGCGCCGGCACCCAGCTCGCCAGCGTCACCTATGGGTGGGACAAGGACGACAATCTCACCACCAAGACCACCGCCGGCATCGCCGGGGCGGGTACCAACACCTACGGCTACGACCACGCCGGTCGGCTGACCTCCTGGACCGCCCCCGGCGGCGCGACGACCGCGTATGAGTGGGACGCCGCCGGCAACCGCACTAAGGCCGGAAACGCGACCTTCACCTACGACGAACGCAACCGCCTCACCTCCGGTGACGGGACTGACTACACCTACACGGCACGCGGAACGCTGGCCACCAGCACCAAGGCGGGCGCCACCACGCAATACACCTTCGACGCCTTCGACCGGCTCATCGCCGACGGCGACAGCCTCTACAGCTACGACGCCCTCAACCGGATGGCCAGCCGCATCCGCGGCACCACCAAGAACACCTTCGTCTACAGCGGGCTCGGCAACGACCTGGCCGCCATCACCGACAGCGGCGGCGCCATCCAGGCAAAATACGCCCGCGACCTCGGCGGCGGCCTGCTCGGCCTCAAGGAAGGCACCGGCGCAGCGGTGGCGGCGCTAAGCGACCTGCACGGCGACCTGGTAGCCACCTACACCACCACCCTGCAGACCTCCACCGCCTACGACCCGTTCGGCACCGTCACCGCCCAAACCGGCACCAAGACCAACCTCGGCTACCAGGGCGAATACACCGACCCGGACACCGGCAAGGTCAATATGCACGCCCGCTGGTACCAGCCCGGCACCGGCACCTTCACCAGCCGCGACACGGCAGCCCTCACCCCCAGCCCTTCGGTGCAGGCCAACCGCTACACCTACGCCAACGCCTCACCCCTCACCGGCACCGACCCCACCGGCCACTACACCATCGACAGCGGATCGCTCGGTGGGACCGGGTACGGCGGCTCCGGATCGAGCGGCGGCTACACCACCATCCCCGCGGGCGGCTACAGCAGCTCCGGATCGTCAGGGGGCGGACAGTGCATCGGCAGCTGCGGCCGAGAAGACGGAGGTGGTGCGATTGCCTGCACCATCCAGTCCTGCGGCAGCATGACCGTCGACCCCAGCTGGGCCCGGATGATCGAGCTGGAGAACGAAAAGAAATTCTGGCTCGGCCAAGACGAAGTCGAAAGGCTGGGTCTAGAAGTCATGCCCAACGGCCGGCCCGTCGACCAGCCCAACTTCTGGTTCGCTAGCGAAAAGGTGCAGAACGAATACATGTCTAACTGGTCGCCTACTATGACCGACAAGCAGCTTGCCTTCAGCTGGGTGGCGGCCGGCGGGCTGGAAAGCTTCGCCACCATGGAGAAGGCGGCGAAGAAGAACGCCAACGATGTAAGACTCGGCGAGTGGCGAAAGATGCAGCAAGTAGGTGGCAAGCTCGGTTCTGGCATGTATGCTACAAAGCCAAAGGACGGAACCAGCGCCTCTAGATATGCCCTTTATGAAAACTATAAGTACATCGTTAGATACTGGAGGGATATCGAGAGGGCGGCCGCGAATCACGGAATTAAAGACGTAAATGCCCTGGCCGCAGTTCTCATGTATGAAAGCCATTGGCGGGAAAAGCAATTTGGAGGCCCCGCCGTCGGTGACAATCTTAGCGTTACGGCGGGCAATGAAGGAGCTTCCATTGGTGTTTCTCAGCTGGAAATCTATAAAGTTCGGAGGATGCTAGGAACGTATGTAAATAAGGATTACCTTGACAAGGATAAATGGCCTACTGCTAAGCTTGTAGACTATATGCACCATGCTCCCCATGCGATTCATATGGCAGCGGCTTACATGCGCTACCTGAAAGAGAACGTAAAGGGTCTCAACCGTAAGATGACCGACATGGACGCGGCAATCGCCTACTGCACCTGCTCCGGAGCGGTCATGGACCCGAAAACCGGAGTGGTCAGCGCCAAGCGATACGTGGCTTGGGCAAATAGTGGCTACATCGGCAGGCCCGAGGCCACCAAGCAGAATCCAGAGAACGGGCGAATCGCAGAGGAGCGCCGTAACGCTCTACTAGGATACGTGAAGGCCGCCCCTGAGCTCTTCGCATGCGGAAGGGCTGCATGCTGGACCTACATGTAAGATACGATTTCGTCCTCAATCGATACCGCGAGCGAGAAGAGATAAAAGGATGAGGGTTACGCGGGGACGAAAGTTGACTGCAATTGCTCTTGCGATTTCTCTTCTTGTTGGAGGATGTGCGCAGCAGCCCGAAGAGGTCGACCCTGGCGTACTGGAAGAAGTTAACAAGACTGGCACAGTTATCTGGAAAGAACGCCAAGAAGTCTCAACGGGGTCAGAAATCCTAGTAACCCATGCTTTCTTGGTCGATGTCGGTGGCGATACTGAGGAGGAATCGCTCGGGAAGGCGGTAGCCTATCTCCACAGCCGAAACTGGACCACCAAGGTGGACAGCCGGCCGCTAAATGTGTGGCTGAAATCATCCCGGTGGAAAGGTGCCACCGTTGCTGCTTATGCGTGGAGCGTTTCCGAGGAGCACGATCAACCCGAAGCGATGAAGGCCATCGAAAGTCGGGGCATCAAGCCCACGGCGCTCGTGAGCGTTTACGCGTACGTAGGTTGGTGAGGGTGTCTGCACGCCGACAGTGCGCTTGCCGAAAATTCCATCCACGCAGTTCAAGCCGCATGTAAGTACTTGTGGAGGACGCCGCCGAGCCGGTCTCGGCGGCGTATGTTCAGGTCGGTGATTCGCTCTGGATCCGTGAGCGGATCGGGGACGGTGCGCAGCGGCGCTGCTGTGTCCAGGGCTTGATGGGCTCGGTGCTGGTTGTAGAAGTGTTCGTGCTCGCGTAGGGCGTGCCGAAGATGGTGTTCGTTCCAGACGAGGCAGCGGTCGAGAAGCTCGCGACGGCACGACCGCACCCACCGCTCCATGATCGAGTTCATGCGCGGCATTCGGATGCCGGTGAGCACGGTCTTGATGCCGGCTTCGGCGAGGATCTCGTTCATCAGGGCGGGAACTTCCCATCCCGATCGCGGATCAGATAGCGTGCCCGGCAGCCCACATCGTCCAGATCCATCACCAGGTTCTTGATCGCCTGAGCGACCCAGTCGGCGCTCGGGTGCGCGGTGGTGCCGAGCACGCGGATGCGCCTGGTGGCGTGCTCGATGACGGCCAAGACGTACTGGCGCTGCCCGTTCAGGGTGACGGTCTCGAAGAAGTCGGCGGCCATTATGGCATCGGCTTGGGAGCGCAGGAAGTCGGCCACGTGGTGGACGCCCGCTCGAGCGCCGGATCAAGACCTTCCTGCTTGAGGATCTCCCACACCGTGGACGGCGCGACCTTGATGCCTAGGGTGGTGAGCTCCCCGTGGATCCTGCGCCTGCCGAAAAGTCCATCCATGCAGGTCAAGCAGCATGTGAGTACTCGTGGAGGACGCCGCCGAGCCGGTCTCGGCGGCGTATGTTCAGGTCGATGATTCGCTCTGGATCCGTGATCGGGTTCGGGACGGTGCGCAGCGGGGCGGCTTGGGCCAGAGCTTGATGGGCTCGGTGCTGGTTGTAGAACCGTTCGTACTCGGTTGCGTCCACGGGAGTGCTGTATGGGTTAGAGCACGTGCCGAGCACTGCGAGCGACCTCTACGGACGGTGCCTGCATGACTGGAGCGCGAAATCCACTTCCGCGGAGCTAGGATGCAACCGCCGAACAGGGCGGCGGCCGTGCTCGGTGCGTGCTCGTACGCCCCGGCATGCGCCGTCAGGATGCGGCACTGCCTGACACGCAAAATGTGTGGAGGCGGCACGAACCACCACCAGGCGGCACCACGCGGCACTAAAGGATCTTGCTTCTAATCCGATGGTCGCAGTGCTCGCAACTCCGATGTCTGCGCTTTCGAGACGAGTCGAAACGAGGCTTGATCTAGTCTTTACGTT
>NZ_JBSFTC010000324.1:0-11621 GCF_053590415.1 Nonomuraea sp. NPDC003201 | reverse complement strand
ACCCTCCCCCCCCCCCCCTCGCCCGTCCCAACCCCCCACTGTAATATGTCCCCGGCACCCTCGGCCCCGCCTTACACCGGCCTGCGGCCTCCCGGGCCAAATGGCGGGCAGAGCCCTCACTAAGCCCCCCGCGGAAGACGAGAAGATCGGACCCACCCGAAGGTGCGGACGTTCATCCTCCCGCCATTAACACACGGTTTTGTTACCAGGTACGCCGGCGGCGCTCCGGCCTGTTGTCGTTGACATTGTCGTTGCGGATGACGACGCAGACCTCGCCGCCGCGGCGGTGGCGACCCCACCAGCCGCCGCCCCAGCCGCCGCCCCAGCCGCCGTGGTGACGGCGGCACTGCCGGCGGTGACGGTCACGGTCGCGACGGTCGATGACGATGTTGCGGCCGAGGTCGTCATCGAGAAGGCCGTCGTCGATGCCCTCGTCGAAGTCGTCGTCGGTGCCGGTGAGGATGGATGAGGTGTTGAGCTTGATGGCGTCGGCGCTGACCGCAGTGGTGGCCGCGCCCGCGCTGACCATGCCGCCGGTCAGCGCCGTGCTGACGGCGAGGCCTGCGATAACACTCTTGAGCTTGGGCATTGCGTTTTCCCCCTAAAGGATCGATTGCCCCGTTCTCGACGTTTCCGGGTACCTGAAAACAGGTCTTGGACGGCTGCTGAAGAGTCATCCATTGAATGTCATTTCCGGGGCGACGGGCGGGCAAACTGGAGAGACCCTATTTTGCTATGCATTAACAATCTTATTGCTCGCATTAAAGATCTATCCAATGAAATGGCATGATATGTCCGATTGTGGCGCAATTGATAGGGCGGCCACGCATGGCAATGCTCGCGCGCCGGCCTGGCCTGTCGTCATCGGCCGTGCCGGTTCTGCGAGTGGTGATTTTCCTGCCTGCGGTGCCGCCCCCGGACCGATGAAAGTCCGCGAACATATCGATGGCCATTACGCCGGACGCTTCGCCTACGCCCGGCGTCATTATTCGGAGGACGCCATTGTGCGCCCTCCGAAAATGTCTCCCGCTTTTTGCGGCACCCGGCGGTGGTGCGTTCGAGGCTGGTCTGTCCCGCCATTAACGGTGCGTTCCTCAACCGTCACGCTAAGTGCTGCTGGTTGTCATGCTTTCCGACCTTGGTGCGCCATAAACGATGAACGATGCCTTTTGCCACACTCTTGGCATGCGATGAGATCGATTAGACATCTAAGCAGCGATATATGGCGATATGTCCGAACGCGGCGATGGTCGCCACCGATCCGCCCGCCGGCCCGGATCCGGGTGTCGCACCGGGCCCCGAGACGCCGCCGCCCTCGCTGGGGATCGCATCAGCGGGGTGTTTGAGGCATGTGTGACGGTGTGTACCTGATGCCGGAAAAGGTGATGTAAGCGGGCTTCTGTACCGAATCCAGACCCCACCCAGACGGGGTGGTTATCGTTGAGAGAACGAGAAGGAACGGCGGGGAGGACGCATGATGGCGAAGCCGGTCCCGGACTGGCCGGGTCGCATGATCGGCTCGGTGCACGTCCGATCGACGAGTGACCACCGGGGACAACGTGAGCAGGCCGTCTTCGTGCACGGCCTGGCCGGGTCGGCCACCAACTGGACCGACCTCATGGACGAGCTCAAGGACACGGTCACCGGCCACGCCCTCGACCTCCCGGGCGCGGGCTTCTCGCCCGCCCCGGCCGACGGCGACTACACCGTCGCCGGCCACGCCAGGGCCGTGGCCGAGCTGATGGAGCACACGGGCCCGGCCCACCTGTTCGGCAACTCGCTCGGGGGAGCGGTCGCCGTCCGGGTGGCCGCCACCCGGCCCGACCTGGTCCGCTCGCTCACCCTCGTCTCCCCGGCCCTGCCCGACCTGCTCCCCAGGTACGGCCCCGTCCGAGTGGCCGCCGCCGCGGTGCCCGTACTGGGCGAATGGGTGGCGAGCAGGCTCCGCCTGGTGCCCGCCGAGCACCGCGTCAACGCCTCCGTGGCCATGGTCTGGGCCAACACCAACTCCGTCCATCCCGTACGCCTGCGCGACGCGATCGACGAGCTCCGCAGGCGCGACGACCTCCCCTACTCCGGCGAGGCCATGATCGGGTCGGCCAGGGGCATCGTGGCCGAATACTTCCGCCGCGGCGAGGACAACCTGTGGCGCCAGGCGGCCAACGTCAAGGCCCCGACCCTGATCGTGCACGGCAGGCATGACCGGCTGGTCCGGCCCGCCATGGCCGCGAAGGCATACCGTACGTTCCCGCAGGTCCGGCTTGTCTTGCTGCCGACGGCGGGCCACGTGGCGATGATGGAGATGCCGCAGGTCGTGGCGGCGGAAGCACGCCGTCTGATCCGTGAGACTCGATTGGGGAATGCCCCACTCGCCAGCTAGGTTTCAAGGTGAGATAGGACCCCCTGGAACGGGAGCGTAGAAAGTGTCGTTGCCACCGCTGGTCGAGCCGGCCGCAGAGCTGACCGTCGACGAAGTGCGCCGCTACTCGCGCCACCTGATCATCCCCGATGTGGGTATGGCGGGGCAGAAGCGGCTGAAGAACGCCAAGGTGCTGTGTGTGGGCGCCGGGGGCCTGGGCTCGCCCGCGCTGATGTACCTCGCGGCGGCGGGCGTCGGCACCCTCGGCATCATCGACTTCGACGTGGTCGATGAGTCCAACCTGCAGCGCCAGATCATCCACGGCCAGTCCGACGTGGGCAGGCTGAAGGCCGAGAGCGCCGCGGCGTCCGTCCGCGAGATCAACCCCCTGGTCGACGTGGTCATCCACAACACGGCGCTGACCACAGAGAACGTCATGGAGATCTTCTCCGGCTACGACCTCATCGTCGACGGCACCGACAACTTCGCCACGCGCTACATGGTGAACGACGCCGCGGTGCTGCTCGGCAAGCCGTACGTCTGGGGCTCGATCTACCGGTTCGACGGCCAGGCCAGCGTGTTCTGGGCCGAGCACGGGCCCTGCTACCGCTGCCTCTACCCGGAGCCCCCGCCTCCCGGCATGGTGCCGTCGTGCGCCGAGGGCGGCGTGCTCGGCGTGCTGTGCGCGTCGATCGGCTCCATCCAGGTCAACGAGGCCATCAAGCTGCTGACGGGCATCGGCGACCCGCTGGTCGGGCGGCTGATGATCTACGACGCCCTGGAGATGAAGTACCGCGACGTCAAGGTCCGCAAGGACCCCGAGTGCGTCCTGTGCGGCAAGAACCCGACGGTCACGCAGCTGCTCGACGACTACGAGGCCTTCTGCGGCGCCATCTCCGACGAGGCCGCCGAGGCCGCCAGCGGCTCCACGATCACCGCGGCGGAGCTCAAGGGCATGCAGGACCGCGGCGAGAGCATCTTCCTCGTCGACGTCCGCGAGCCCAACGAGTACGAGATCGTCTCGATCCCCGGCGCCACGCTGATCCCCAAGGGTGAGTTCCTCAACGGCTCCGCCCTGGAGAAGCTGCCGCAGGACAAGCGCATCGTGCTCCACTGCAAGTCCGGCGCGCGCTCGGCCGAGGCGCTGGCCATCGTCAAGAACGCCGGGTTCTCCGACGCCGTGCACGTCGGCGGCGGCGTCCTGAGCTGGGTCAAGACCGTGGACCCGAGCCTGCCCTCCTACTGATGGTTTCCGGGGTGTTATCCGGAAGGCCCGGTTAAGGTCGGTGGCGTGAACACTGCCCGTCCGTGGCCGACACTCGTGGTGGCCTCCGCGCTGACTCTGGTCTGCGCGGTGGCCGCCGGGGTGTCGGGCAGCGCGGCGGGCACGGAGCTCACCCGGGGCCCCAGCACCGCCGAGCTCCAGGCGGCGGCCAGACGCGAGGTCGCCGAGCGCTGGCGCACCTGGCCCAGCGGACGTATCTTCCCCGCCACATTGCCGTACTCCGCCGAGCAGGGCGGCCGGGAACGTGCCAGCCGGATCGGCATCTCGCCCGGGACCGCCTGCGACCCGGTCGACCCCAAGGCGGTCAAGGCCCTGCGCAAGGCGGGCTGCAGGGGCCTGCTGCGGGCCACCTACATCGACGCGCTGCGCGGCGTGCTCGTCACGATCGGCGTGGTCGCGCTGCGCGACGAGCCGGACGCCGTACGCGCGAAAGCCGCCTTCTCCGACAGCGGCAAACCCGTGCCGGGCCTGTATCCGCTGGCCTTCAGCGGCACGGTCGCCGACCGCTTCACCCCCGGCGTGCGCCAGGCCGGCTCGGTGCGGCAGGCGGGGCCGTACCTGGTGCTGACCACGGCGGGCCAGGTGGACGGCCGGCCCGCGGACGCGGCGGACGAGCAGCGGCCCTCGATCTTCGCCTTCGCGACCGAGATCTCCGATCGGGTGCTGACCGACCTGAGCACGCCGCGGATGCCCGATTGCACGGCCGAGGAGTGGCGGTGCTGAGCCGGGGCAGTACGGGGGTCATGCTCAGGCGGGGAACGGCGGCCGTGGCGGCCGGGATGCTGCTGTACGCCGCCGCGCCGGCGTGGGCGGACGACGTACGCGGCGGGCAGCGGCCGGTCATCAAGACGCTGGCGCTGACCCAGGCCTGGCGCACCAGCAAGGGCGACGGCGTGACGGTGGCGGTGCTCGACTCCGGCGTCGATCCGCACCATCGCGACCTCGTCGGCTCGGTGCGGGTGGGCAAGGACTTCACCGAGGGCGCGAACCCGCCGGGGGTCGCCCCGAGCCGCCTGCACGGCACGTACATGGCCTCTCTGATCGCCGGGCACGGCCACGGCGATGGGGGAAATCTGGGGATCATCGGCGTTGCGCCCGAAGCGGACGTACTGTCAGTAAGGGTCATCCTTGAGGATGAGGAGCCGGGTTTCAGGGAGTTCAACTCGGCGGAGCGCTTCGAGGACGTGGTGGCCCAAGGCATTCGCTACGCGGTGGACGAGGGTGCGGACGTGATCAACATGTCGATCTCCAAAGAGCTGGCGACCAGGGAGGAGCGGGCGGCCATCCGCTACGCCATCTCCAAGGGCGTCGTGCTCGTGGCCGCAGCCGGCAACGACGGCGACCGGAAGATCGACGGCGACTTCGCCCCCTACTCCTATCCGGCCGCGTTCCCCGGGGTGGTCTCGGTGGGGGCGACGGACCGGCTGCTGCGGCGGGCCACGTTCTCCAACTGGAACTCCTCCGTGCTGGTGGCCGCACCGGGCGTGGACATCATGGGCGCGGGCCCGGGCGACGAGTACTGGGTCGGCAGGGGCACCTCGCAGGCGACCGCGCTGGTCTCGGGTATTGCCGCCCTCATCAAAGCCAAATATCCGGGCATGTCGCCGCCGCTCGTGGCCCGCGCTCTGACGGCCAGTGCCACCGACAGACCCCCGGGCGGGTACGACACCGGCACCGGCTTCGGCGTCGTGAACGCGGCCAGAGCCCTGTCCGAGGCCCGAAAGCTGGCCGGCTACACCGAGACCGCCGCGGGCGACCAGGCCCAGGACCCGGCCAAGCCGCTGGCCGGCGGCCGGACGGCTCCCATCCAGGTCATCGTCAGGGACGACAGGCGCGTCACCGTCTACGCGGCCATCGCCGCCGCGGCGGCCGTCGGCGCGTTCGCTTCCCTGGGCGTCATATTCATCCTGGTCAGGCGCGTACGTCGGGTGTACAGCTCACAAGACGCATGATCCGCCTACTAAGGGGGACGAAATAGACACGGGACGCCAACGGCTCCCCAGCCTGCCTCACGCAGCGAGGCAACGGGCAGGGAGGACGGCGAGGATGAGGCGGTGGTGAGGGCTCGTAGGTCGACTTCAGGGCTACCGCGTTCCGAGGGCGGGGCCACGCCGGAACGGAGGAATCCGCTCGGCGCCACCACCGGCCGGCGGTCGCGTGTGCGTACGTGGCCGGCGGCGGGTTCCCGCACGCGTGCGGCCGCCAGGGACCGCGTCGAGAGGGAGGCGCTCCAGCAGGGCGTCCGGTATCGGCGCATCTTCGTGATGCTGCTGAGCGTCATCGTGGTCGTGTCGTCCGTGGTCGTGCTGCTCGGCACGGTCGGCCTGTTCGCCGAGACCCGCTCGCGCCCCCTGACCCCCTCCGAGCAGAACCAGTACAAACAGGAGGAGATCGCCAGGCGCTGGCAGGCGTGGCCGGCGACGGGCGTCTTCCCCGAAGAGGTCAAGTACCTCGGGCTCGACCGGGCCCAGCAGTACGCCAGGCGCGTCGGCATCGCCCCCGAGACCGAGTGCGGCAAGGGCGTGGACGCCTCCGTGGCCGGGGTCCTGGACAACCACGGCTGCGTCACGATGCTGCGGGCCACGTACGTCGACCAGACGGCCTCGTTCGTGATCACGGTCGGGGTGGCCGTGCTGAAGGACGAGGCGTCCAGGGTCTCGGCGAGCGAGGAGCTCACCCAGGACGACCGCGTGGGCGTGCTGCCCGTCGCCTTCCCCGGCACGGTGACCGAACGCTTCGGCCCCGACCAGCGCCAGCGCACCGGCTGGGTGGGCGCCGGGCCGTACATCGTGTTCTCCACGGCCGGCTACGCCGACGGCCGGACCAGGGCCGCGATCCCGCCGGAGGAGATCCTGCACGCCGAGCTGTGGCCGGCCGCGAAGTCCGTCGGCAACCAGATCGCCTACTTCCTCGCGGACCCGCCCAAGGTGCCGCCCTGTACCCAGGGGAACGTGTGCTAGCGACCGTACGCGCGCTCACCGCGGCCCTCCTCGTCCTGGCGGGACCCACCGCCGACCCCGTGCGGGAGCAGCAGCAGTGGGTGCTCGACGCCCTCAACGTCGAACAGGCCTGGACCGTCACCAAGGGCGGGGGCATCACCGTCGCCGTCGTGGACAGCGGCGTGGACGACCAGGTCAAGGAGCTGAAGGGCCGGGTGACCGCGGGCCCCGACATGACCGCGGGCGCGGTGGCCAAGGAGACGGCGCCGGGCCGGCACGGCACCGCCATGGCCGGGCTGATCGCGGCGTCGGGGGAGGACGACGGGCTGGTCGGCGTCGCCCCGGAGTCCCGCATCCTGTCGCTGCCCATGGTCACCGACGACAACCCCGAGCTGGGCGTCCCGCCGCTGGACGACGAGGAGCAGACCTCGGAGAGCCCGCTCGCGCGGGCCCTGCGGTACGCGGCCAACCACGGAGCCAAGGTCATCAGCATGTCCATCGGCTCCTACGGCCCGCTCAAGTCCGAGCGCGAGGCCGTCTCGTACGCGCTCGGCAAGGGCGTCGTCCTGGTCGCCGCCGTGGGCAACGACGGCCTGACCAACTACGCCAGGGAGAACGGGACCTCCTACTGGAGCTTCCCGGCCGGCTACCCGGGGGTCATCGGCGTGGCGGCCACCGACAAGCAGGGCAAACGGGCCACGTTCAGCAGCGACAACCTCTCCGTGCTGGTCGCCGCGCCCGGCGTGGGCGTGCCGGTGGTCAAGCGCAAGAGCGGCTACGAGCTGTCCGAGGGCACCAGCTCGGCCGCCGCGCTCGTGGCGGGCGTGGCCGCGCTCGTCAAGTCGCGCTATCCGGACCTGCCGCCCGAGCAGGTCGCCCAGGCGCTGGCCTCCAGCGCGCGGGGCCGGCCCGCCCCGGGATACGACGACCAGACCGGGTTCGGGGTGGTCGACGCGGCCGCCGCGCTCAACGCCGCCGAGCGGCTGACCGGCGAACAGCGCAGCGTCATGTCAGGTCAGGACCACTTCGGGCAGGGCGAGGACTCACCCGTGCCGACCAGGCCGGGGCCCGATCCGCTGCGGCTGTGGCTGTACGGGGGAGGCGTGCTGGTCGCGCTGGTCATGTTCTGCGGCGCGATCATCGTGCTCAATCAGCGCAAGGAACAGTAAAGATCCGCTATGGTCCCGCGTCATGGGATACGAGCTGCGGGTGGTGCGCGAGTCGCCACTCGCCTTCGCGGAGCTCGCGAGGGCCATCGCACCGGCCGGTTTCGGGCTGCGCGGAGATGATGAGATCGTGGCCGCGCACAGGGGCGGCACGCACGCGGTGGCGCGCTGGCAGGGTCACCTGGTCGGCGAGCCCGGCTCCGACTGGCAGGTCGCGCAACTCGTCCGGCTCTCGGCCGCGCTCGGCGCCCGGCTCGTGGGCGAGGACGGCGAGGTCTACGCGCTGCGCGACGGCGTCATCGAGGTCGTGACGGGCGGCAGCGCGATGGAGATCGGCAAGTTCGAAGAGATCATCGAAGCGGGCCCGGCGGCATGGACCCCCTGAACCCCTTCGCCGAGCGGGTGCTCGACCTCGTCGAGCGCATCCCGCCCGGCAAGGTCATGGCCTACGGCGACATCGCCGAATACCTGGGCGAGGGCGGCCCTCGCCAGGTCGGTAAGGTGATGTCGACGTGGGGCGGCGGCGTGCCGTGGTGGCGCGTCGTCCATGCCGACGGCACCTGCGCGGCCCCTGACCACCTGCGACGCTGCCTGGCCCATTGGCGCGAGGAAGGCACCCCGTTACGGGGCGAACGGGTGAACATGAGAGAAGCTCGCTGGGACGGGCCTTCAGCGGATTTTCAGTAAGGGTCATGACCTGCCGTTTCGCCGAACCGGCGAATTTGTGACATGTGACTCGCATTACCATGGGCAGAACACTGAATGGCGGCCCGAAAGGCGGTGCCACCCCAATGGCAACCGGCGTCACAGCCCAGAGCCAGGGCGGCGATTCGCTCGCCGACCGCCTCAAGGCTGTCCAGGATCTTTGTGATCGTGGAGAGCCCCTCGAAGCGGTCATGCGAGCCGTCGGCCCCGGCGGTCGCGACGCGGCGTACGACACCGAGGTGCTGAGCGGCCCACTCGGGTCCCGCATGGACCTCGCGGTCAAGCGCGGCGCGGCACGGCGGCGCGAGATGCTCGATCTCGTCCGGCCCTACCTCGCGGCCGTGGACGCGCGCGTCAAGCACGACCTGCCGATCGCGCGGCGTGTCATATGTCACCTGATCGAGCACCGGCCCGACGCGGAACTCGTCGAGGGCGAGACGCTCACCAAGGTCGTGACGGCCGCCGCCGAACCGTCCAAGCGCATCCGCAAGGGCCTGCGCTGGTACGCGGACCTGCCCTTCCGCGACGAGCTCTCACCCGACCTCTACCGGCTGCGCCGCGCCGACATGGTGCCGGTGACCCACATCGACGACATCGTCTGGGTCGACGGCAAGCTGCGCGTCACCGGGTTCGCGTACCTGGCGGGGCTCTCCGTCCGCAGCCGCAGGTTCAACTGGGCGACCGTGGTGCTGCGCGGGCCGCGCTGGCTGCCGCCCATCCGCATGCGCACGCGGCGCGTGCTCGCGCCCGAGGCCACCCATGGCGCGCGCGAGCCCGGCTGCAACTACGACTGGTCCGGGTTCAGCGCCGAGCTGAGCCCGTGGCCGCTGCGCTGGCGCGGCGCCGTACGCGATGTGGTGTCCGCCGTGCGGCGGCGGATGCGGCACCGCCCGTCCGTGCCCGACACGACCACCTGGCGGGCCGAGATCGTGTTCTGGAGCCGGGGCGCGCGGGCCACGGGCCTGCTGCGCGGCTCCTCGGTCGGCCGGCCCGAGCGTCCCACCGGGCTCAAGCTGAAGCCGGGCCTGTGGATCCGGCCGGTGTGGACGTCCGACCGGGCGCTGCAGATCGTGCTCCAGCCCAACCGGGCCGAGCTGAAGGGCGTGTCCGTCGAGGGCGAGCGCCTGGAGCTGAAGATCTCCCTGCCCGGCCGCACGGTGACCAAGGGCCACGCCCGCCTGGGCGGCCACCGCATCGCCGCCGACTTCACCCCGGCCGGCGACGGCACGGAGGTCACGGTGGGGCTGGCCGTGCCCACCCTGCTGCAGGAGAAGGACGGGCGGCGGCTCTGGGTCGAGCCCAAGGGCGACCCGGCGGCCTCCGTCATGCTCGCCGACCTCGTGGAGACCCGCACGCCGGTGGGCGACCGCGAGATCACCGTGCTCGGCGACCGCCGTGACCGCGTGGTCGTCTCCGCCCACCGCATCCGGCCGGTGATCACCTCGGCCGTCTGGGAGGGCTCCGCGCTCCTGCTGCGCGGCCACTATCCCGACGCCCCGGGCTCCCGCACGCTGACGCTGCGGCACCGCTCCGGGCTGTCCTATCTGCTTCCTATGGAGCGCTCCGGCGAGGAGTTCTCCGTACGCGTCGAGCCCTCGGCCATGGACCGCTTCGGCGAGCCCGTGCCGCTCGCCTCCGGCACCTGGAACATGTCGATCCGCCATCCGTCGGGCGAGATCGTGCCGTTGCGCATGGACCACGCGGCCCTGCCGGGGCTCGACGAGGAGCCGCGCACGCTCGACGGGCACACGTACCGGATGATCTCCACCCGGTTCGACGTGCCGGTCGTGACGGTCGAGGAGGCCAGGCCCGCCGACGAGCGGGGCGTGGCCGGCACCCACGTGCTGCGCCGCGTGTTCTACCCGGCCCAGCGCACCGAGCCGCTGAACGACGCGACCGTCTACGTCGTCAACGACGGCCGCCTCTACGCCGACAGCGTCCGCGCCATCTACGAGGAGCGGCTGCGGCGGGGCGACGACCGCGAGCACATCTGGGTCGTCAAGGACGGCGCCTTCGTGCCGCCCGGCGGCGCGACCGTCATCCGCGCGGGCAGCCGCGAGCACCACGCCGCGCTGGCCAGGTCCCGCCACATCGTGACCAACTCGTTCCTGCCGGTCTGGTTCAGGGCCCGCGAGGACCAGGTCGTGCTGCAGACCTGGCACGGCACCCCGGCCAAGCACATCGGCAACGACCAGCCCCACATGGCGCGCGACCCGAGGCCGCCGATCTGGCACCGCCAGGCGGCGGAGGTGCGCGGCTGGGACCTGCTGCTGTCGCAGTCGCCGTGGGCCACGCCGGTGCTGCGCAAGGCGTTCGGCTACAAGGGCGAGATCCTGGAGAGCGGGCTGCCGCGCAACGACGTCCTCAACTCGCCCGACCGCGAGGCGCTGGCCGCCGCCGTGCGCGAGCGGCTGGGGCTCGTGGAGGGCAAGCGGGTGATCCTGTACGCGCCCACGTGGCGGGATTACGACCGCAAGAACGCCATGGTCAAGCTCGACCTCGCCAAGACGCGCGAGGCCCTCGGGGCCGATCACGAGATCCTGGTGCGGGCTCATCCGATGCAGGCGGTCCCGGCCGTCCCGGACATCGCCCACGACGTCACCACTTATCCCGATATTGCCGACTTGCTGTTGGTGGCGGATGTGCTGGTGACGGACTACTCGTCGGTCATGTTCGACTTCGTGTGCACCGGCCGGCCGATCGTGTTCTACGGCTACGACCTGGCCAAATACTCGACCAAGCGGGGGCTCTACCTTGACCTGGCCGAGCAGGCGCCGGGGCCGGTGCTGTCGACGTCGGCCGACGTGATCGAGGCGCTGCGCGACATCGACTCCGTGTCGGCGGCCCACGCCGACCGCTACGAAGCCTTCCGCGCCACCTTCGCCCCCCGCGACGACGGCAAGGCCACGGCGCGCGTGGTCGATCACCTCTTCTCGTAGCCGCCGCCCCCTGGGCGGGCCGCCTCCCCGCCCGTCCTTTACGGTTGCGCACGGTGGGCCGCGCGCCCGTCAAGGCCTTCATCCTTTACGGCTGCGCACGGTGGGCCGCGCGCCCGTCAAGGCCTTCATCCTTTACGGCTGCGCACGGTGGGCCGCACGCGCCGACGTCAGTGGCCGTCTGTCATGGCCGGTCGTGAAGGCTCACGGGCTGCTCGCCGTGACGACGCG
>NZ_JBSFTC010000323.1:0-11650 GCF_053590415.1 Nonomuraea sp. NPDC003201 | reverse complement strand
CGCTGCGCCCGCTGCCGCTCTCCGGCAGCCGCGTGGCGGGCGGGTTCTGGGCCCGGCGGCTGGACGCCAACCGGGCCGCGATCCCGCTCGGGCACGAACGGCTGGACGAAGCGGGCAACCTCGGCAATCTCCGGATCGCCGCCGGCGAGGCGGCCGGTGAGGCCCAGGGTGCGAGCTTCCGTGACTCAGACGTCTACAAATGGCTGGAGGCGGTCGCCTGGGAGTACGCCCGCAGCCCCGACGACGCGCTGCTGGACCACCTGCGCACGCTCGGCCGTACGATCGCGTCGGCGCAACGCGAGGACGGCTACCTCAACTCCGCCATCCAGGTCCGCGGCGAGGAGCGGTACGCACGGCTGTGGATGAGCCACGAGCACTACTGCGCCGGCCACCTGATGCAGGCGGCCGTGGCCGCGGCCCGGGCGACCGGCGAGACGGAGCTGCTGCGGGTCGCCACCCGGCTGGCCGACCATCTGGCCGGCACGTTCGGCCCCGGCCTGCGCGAGGAGCTGGACGGCCACCCCGTGGTGGAGATGGCGCTCGTCGAGCTGTACCGGCAGACGGGCGAACGACGCCACCTGGACCTGGCCCGCCACTTCGTCGAGGCCCGCGGGCACGGTCGTGCCGTCAAGCCGGGCTTCGACCCCTCGCACTACGGCGACCCCGCCCACTACTCCGACCGGCTGCCCGTACGCGAGGCGGAGACGGTGGAGGGGCACGCCGTGCGCGCCGTCTACTTCGCGGCGGGCGCCACCGACGTCGCCATCGAGACCGGCGACACCGAGCTGCTGGCCGTGATGCGCCGGCAGTACGACGCGATGCGCCGCCGCAAGCAGCACGTCACCGGCGCCGTCGGCGCACGCTGGGACGGGGAGGCGTTCGGCGAGGCGTACGAGCTGCCGCCCGACCGGGCGTACGCGGAGACCTGCGCCGGGATCGGGGCCCTGCAGTGGGCATGGCGGCTGCTGCTGGCCACCGGCGAGTCCGCCTACGCCGACCAGATCGAGCTGCTGCTGTACAACGCCCTCCTGCCCGCGGTGTCGCTGACCGAGGCGGACTACTTCTACGTCAACACGCTGCACCGGCGGACCGGCGCCCGGGGCGACGTGCAGCGGTCGCCGGCGTACGGCCGCCGTCCCTGGTTCAACTGCGCCTGCTGCCCGCCCAACGTGATGCGTACGCTGGCCGCCCTGCCCACGTACCTGGCGACCGGCACGGAGGACGGCCTCCAGGTGCACCTGTACGCCCGGAGCGCGCTGGCCTCGGGTGGGCTCGCCGTGGACGTCGGCACCGAGTATCCGTGGGACGGCCTGGTCACGGTGACCGTTCGCGAGGCGCCGCCGCGCGAGATGGAGCTGGCGCTGCGCGTACCGGACTGGGCCGAGGGCTCCACCGTGGACGGCAAGCCGGTGGAGCCCGGCGGCTACGCCCGCGTCCGCCGGGTGTTCCGGCCCGGCGATCGGGTGGTGCTGCGGATGCCCATGCCCGCCCGGTTCATGGTGGCCGACGATCGCATGGACGCCACGCGGGGGTGTGTCGCCGTCACCCGCGGGCCGCTGGTCTACGCGATCGAGCAGCCGGACCAGCCGTCCGGCGTCGTCCTGGAGGACCTCCGCATCGACGCCGCCACGCCGCCGCGGCCCGAACACCGGCCGGACCTCCTCGGCGGCGTGACCGTGCTCCGAGCCGGCGGCGCGCTGGCAGGCGGGCCCGCCGAGTCCCCCTACCGGCCCCATGGCCAGCCGGTCCCGGCGGCGCGGCCCACGGAACTCACGCTGATCCCCTATTACGCCTGGGCCAACCGCGGGCCGCACGCCATGCGGGTGTGGATCCCCCTATGAAGGAAGACATGAAGCATTACGGCCATGTCCAGGCCTCGCTCGCCCGGGGCTGGAACACCTGGGACACGCGCAGCGTGCTCACCCACGTCCTCCTTCCCGACGCCCTGGGCCTGTCCCTCGGCCTGAAGGAGTACTACCGGGGCACGTCGCTGCGCGCCGCCCAGATCGGCCGCCGCATCGAAGGCGCGGAGACGGTCACCCTGGGCCGGCACGCCTACGACGGCGGCTACACCGAGACGACCGTGACGTGGGCGGGCGTCACGATCCGGGTACAGACCGCGCACGCCGGTGACGACCTCGTCGTGCTGGTGACACCCACCGCCAACCAGCACAAGAGCGCGCTGCTGACCGCAGGCGTCGCCTACCTGTGGAACCGGCCCGGCTCCGTCACCCGCGAGGGCGACCGGATCACCGCCCAAGGGCCCGGCGGGACGGTGGAGGTCTTCTGCACGGCCCCGCACGTCGACGACCCCTACACCGACGTCGACGGGCCGTACCTGGCGATGGAGCTGACCGGCGCCGTCGGGATCAGCACCGGCCGCGCCCGCGACCTGCCGGAGATCGCGCGGATCGTCGCCCGCGCCTCGGCCGCGATCGGGGCGGCCGGCACCGATCCCCTGGCGCAGCACCGCGAGATCGTCAGGGACGCCATCTCCTGGAACACCATCTACGAGCCCGCGCGCTCCCGCGTGATCACGACCGTCAGCCGGCTCTGGAACGTCGGCAAGCGCGGCGGCTACGCCCTGTTCTGCTGGGACGCGTTCTTCAACGCGCTGCTGGCGGCCGTGTCGAGCAAGGAGCTCGCCTACGTCAACACCGTCGAGATGCTGCGGGCCCTGACGCCGGAGGGCTTCGTGCCCAATGTCGAGCAGGGCACCGGCCGCACGACCCACGACGGGTCCCAGCCGCCGGTGGGCTCGCTGGTGGCCCGGGAGCTCTTTCGCAGGTTCGGCGACCGGTGGTTCCTGGAGGAGTGCTTCGAGCCGCTGCTGTCCTGGAACCGCTGGTGGTGGCGGGTGCGCCGGGACGGTGACCTGCTGTGCGCCGGCTCGACGTACTTCGACCCCGAGTTCCCTTCGCCGCAGGACATCCCCCGCGTCCACCAGCATTTCGGCGCGACCTGCGAGACCGGCTGGGACAACCACCCGGTCTTCGAGGACGTGCCCTTCGACCAGGCCAAGAGCCTGCTCGCCGCCCACGACGTGGGCCTGAACAGCCTGTACGCGGCCGACTGCGAGGCGCTGGCCGACATCGCCGACGTCCTCGGCGACCGGGAGGCCGCGGCGGAGCTGCGCGAGCGGCACGCGGCCGTCGTGGCGGCGATGGAGTCCCTGTGGGACGAGCCGAGCGGCGTCTACCGCAGCAGGCGCACCGACACCGGGCTGCCGACCGAGCGGCTGTCCACGATGAGCTTCTACCCCCTGCTGGCCGGCGTCGGCGCGGGGGAACGGACCCGGCGCATGGTGTCCGGGCTCCTGATGACCGACGACGGCTTCGGCGGCGAATGGCTGCTGCCCACCTCACCCCGCGGCGAGCCGGTCGACGTCGGTGAGGGCAGCTACTGGGCGGGACGGGCGTGGCCGCCAGTGAACTTCCTCGTCTACCTGGGGCTGCTGCGCGCCGGGGAACGGCCCGCGGCCGCGTGGCTCGCCGAGGGCAGCTCCCGGCTCGTGCTGAAGGAATGGAACGAGCACCGCCACGTGCACGAGAACTACTCCAGCGTGCACGGCGGCGCGTGCGACAAGCCCAACAGCGAGCCGTTCCAGACCTGGGGCGCGCTGCTGAGCCTCATCGTCCTCATGGAACGCGGCGAGGTCGACTTCTTCGAGAAAGGTGATGTGATTTGAGCGGCGCCGAGGCGGACGTCCTGGTGGTCGGGGGCGGGATGGGCGGGGTCGCCGCGGCGCTGGCGGCGCTGCGGCGCGGCCGGACCGTCGTGCTCACCGAGGAGACCGACTGGCTGGGCGGGCAGCTCACCAGCCAAGGTGTGCCGCCGGACGAGCATCCGTGGATCGAGCAGTTCGGCGCGACCCGCTCCTACCGCAGGTTACGCACGGCCATCCGCGACCACTACCGCACCTGGTACCCGCTGACCCGGGAGTCCCGGGAGGCGCCCGACCTCAACCCGGGGCGCGGCACGGTCAGCAGGCTCTGCTGCGAGCCCCGGGTGGCCGCCGCGGTGCTGGCCGACATGGTCGGCCCGTACCTCGCCGCCGGGCGGCTGACGATCCGCTACCTGCACCGGCCGGTGGCCGCCGACGTGGACGGCGACCGGGTGACCGGGGTGACCTTCGCGGGCCCGGACGGCGAGCCGTTCCACGTGCGCGCGGCGTACGTGCTCGACGCCACCGAGCTGGGCGACCTGCTGCCCCTGGCGGGGATCGAGCACGTCACCGGCTTCGAGTCGGCCGCGGAGACCGGCGAGCCCAGCGCGCCCGCGCAGGCCCAGCCGGCCAACATGCAGGCGTTCTCCTGGGTCTTCGCCGTCGAGCACCGCGCCGGTGAGGACCACACCGTCGACCGGCCCAAGGACTACTCCTTCTGGCGCGACTACCGGCCGCCGTTCTGGCCGGACCGGCTGCTCAGCCTCGTCGCGCCCGATCCGCGCACGCTGGAGCCGAAGCCGCGCAGGTTCGTGCCGCACGCCTCGGCGGGCCCGGTCGTCGCCGACCAGAGCCGCGACCCGGGCGACACGGATCTGTGGGTGTTCCGGCGCATCCTGTGCCGCGAGGTGTTCGAGCCCGGCTTCGCGGTCAGCGACGTCGTCGTGGTCAACTGGCCGCAGATCGACTACCTCCCCGGGCCGCTGATCGGCGTCACCGAGGACGAGCGGGCCCGGCATCTCCAGGGCGCCAGGGACCAGGCGCTCAGCATGCTCCACTGGCTGCAGACCGAGGCGCCCCGGCCCGACGGCGGCACCGGCTGGCCGGGGCTGCGGCTGCGTCCCGACGTCATGGGGACCGCCGACGGCCTGGCCAAGAGCCCCTACATCCGCGAGTCGCGGCGTATCCGCGCCCGCCGCACGGTCGTGGAGCACGACCTGTCGCTGGCGGTGCGCGGCGAGCACGGCGCGGTCGCCTACCACGACACCGTGGGCGTCGGGATGTACCGCATCGACCTGCATCCCTCCACCGGCGGCGACAACTACATCGACGTGGCGAGCTGCCCGTTCCAGATTCCCCTGGGGGCGCTGCTGCCGATCCGCGTGCGCAACGTGCTGGCCGCCGGGAAGAACCTCGGCACCACCCACATCACCAACGGCTGCTACCGCCTGCATCCAGTGGAGTGGAACGCCGGCGAGGCGGCCGGCGCGCTGGCGGCGCACTGCCTGGCCAACCGGCTCGAACCGGCGCAGGTCCACGAGGATCCCGCGGCGCTCGAACGGTTCCAGGCCGAGCTGGTCGCCGACGGTTTCGAGCTGGCCTGGCCGCAGGTGCGGGGGTACTGACTCCTCGGGATCATTTGTCCGGACTTTTCACCTTACGCGGCCCCCGCCAAGGTCACCGATCCGGTACGCCACGTCGATCCGCTGATCGGATCGGCCAACGGCGGCAACACCTATCCCGGCGCCGTCCTGCCGTTCGGGATGATCTCGTGGAGCCCGACCAACACGGCGGGCGACCAGACCAACGCCGCGGGCGGGCCCTCGACCTGCTGGTCACGGCCGTGAACGGCGACCAGCAGACCGAGGTCACGATCACCTACGCGGACGGCACGACCTCCACGGCCCCGCTGAAGGTGACCGACTGGGCGAGCGCGTCACCGCGCTTCGGCGAGGAGGCGGCGATCACCGCCGGCACCCGCTACAACGTCAACGGCACCGCCGACGGCCGCAAGGTGAGCATCTGGCGGATGTCCGTGCCGGTGGACGCGGCCCGCGAGGCGGTCTCGTTCACCAGCCCCGCGATGCCCAACGCCAAGGTCTTCGCCCTCACGACCCGCGCGTGACCGACCGCGGTGCCCGGCCCGCTACGGGCGGCGGGCCGGCGCCGTGGTGAAGGCGGCGCGGTCGGGGTCCGGCAGCCATTGGCGGCGCGGGTCGAACGGCTGGTAGTTGTCCGTGACGTACCGGACGAGCCGGGCCAGCACCGGGTGGTGGCTGTGCCGGTGGAAGATCAGCGAGCACGGGTACACGGGGGCGGGGGCGACGACCGGGATCTGGACGGTGCGCGGGTTCCAGGGCATCCGGAGCCGCCCTCCGACGAACCCGACGCGTTCACCGGCGGCGATCTGCTCCGTGAAGTACTCCCAGCCGAAGTCCGGCCCCGCGGTGTCGAGCGGGATGTCGAACGCGGCGCTCAGGAAGCCGTAGAACTCGGCCCACTCGCTGCCCGGGACGTTGCCGGGCATCCACACGGTCGTCCCTGACAGGCGTTCGACCTCCACCTCCCGCAGGCCGGCGAGCGGATGGTCGCGGCCGGCCAGCAGGTGCACGGGGTCGAGGTAGGCCGGCACGTGCCGGAGGTCCTCCTCCAGCGTCCCGCTGACGCGGGCGAAGGCGGCGTCGACGGACCCGCGGGTGAGCGCGCCGCGTGCCGATCTGAGCCCGTTCGAGGTGATGACCTCGACGTCCGCGTCCTCGACGGTCTCGTGGAACTTCCGGATCAGGTCGCTGGAGTGCATCCGGGTGTCCATGACGTCGACCCGGAGCGAGCGGCGACGGCCGCGCAGCACTTCGCGTGCCTGGTCGGCGATGCCGACGAGGGCTCGGGCGTGATGCAGGAACGCCTTGCCGTCCTCGGTGAGGTCGGCCCCGGTGCGGGTGCGGGAGAACAGCCGCACGCCGAGGTCGGACTCGAGCTTGGCGATCCGCTTGGAGACGGCCTGCTGGCTGATGCCCAGCCTGGCGGCGGCCTCGCTGAAGTAGCGGTCCTCGGTGATGACGACGAAGGCGCGGACGGCGGCGAGGTCCAGGTCGGCCGCCGCCTCTTCCACCACTGTCGGTTGTGGCTCTTCGGTGTGTCGATTGTTGGACAACCGGGCCTGCTCTCGGGTCGAATGCTCAGGTTCGCGGGTGAGCCTACAACCAGGAGGCGTGGTCTCGGTGGGATCTTTCGTGCATCTCCACGTGCATACGGAATACAGCATGCTCGACGGCGCGGCCAAGGTCGGGCTGTTGATGGATGAGGTCTCCCGGCAGGGGATGCCCGCGGTGGCGATGAGCGACCACGGGAACGTGCACGGGGCGTACGAGTTCTTCCAGGCGGCGCGCAAGGCGGGGATCAAACCGATCATCGGCATCGAGAGCTACGTCGCCCCTCTCTCGCGGCGCCACCGCCAGCCGGTGTACTACAGCGACAACCTCGCGCTGCGCCGCTCCAACGACGAGACCGGCGAGGGCGGCGACGTCTCCGGGCGCGGCCTGTACACGCACATGACGATGTGGGCGACCGGGGCGCAGGGCCTGCGGAATCTGTTCCGGCTGCAGTCGCGGGCCTGGCTGGAAGGCCACGTCCAGAAATATCCGCGTATGGATGATGAATTGCTCGCCGAGTACGGCCAGGGCATCGTCGCCACGACCGGCTGCCCGTCCGGCGAGGTGCAGACCAGGCTGCGGCTCGGCCAGTACGCCCAGGCCGTCGAGGCGGCGGCCCGCTATCGCGACATCTTCGGCAAGGACCACTATTTCCTGGAGCTGATGGATCACGGCCTGGCCATCGAACGCCGGGTCCGCGAGGAGCTGCTCAAGCTCGGCAAGGAGCTCGGCCTGCCGCCCCTGGCCACCAACGACTCGCACTACGTCACCGAGAACCAGGCCCCGGCGCACGACGCGCTGCTGTGCGTGGGCACCGGCAAGCGGCTGGCCGACGCCGACCGGTTCCGGTTCAGCGGCAGCGGCTACTACGTCAAGTCCGCCGCCGAGATGCGCGCGCTGTGGGACGCCGAGGTGCCGGGGGCCTGCGACAACACGCTGCTGATCGCCGAGCGGGTGGGCGACTACGGCGAGGTGTTCGCCCACCGGGACCTGACGCCGCGCTTCCCCGTGCCCGAGGACGAGAGCGAGGCCAGCTGGCTGCGCAAGGAGACCCTCGAGGGCGCCCGCCGCCGCTACGGCCGACCGTCGCAGGAGGTGCTCGACCGGATCGACTACGAGCTGTCGGTCATCGAGGCCATGGGCTTCCCCGGCTACTTCCTGGTGGTGGCCGACATCTGCCGCCACGCCCGGGAGCGCGGCATCGGCCTGGGCCCCGGCCGCGGCTCGGCCACCGGGTCGATCGTCGCGTACTGCACGGGGATCACCCAGCTCGACCCGATCGAGCACAAACTCATCTTCGAACGCTTCCTCAACCCCGAGCGCATCTCCATGCCGGACGTCGACCTCGACTTCGACGACCGGCGGCGCGACGAGATGATCGACTACGTCACCCGCAAGTACGGCGACGACCGCGTCTGCCAGATCGTCACCTTCGGCACCATCAAGGCCAAGGCCGCCGTCAAGGACTCCTGCCGCGTGCTGGGCCTGCCGTACGCCTTGGGCGACCGCATCACCAAGGCGTTCCCGGCGGCGGTCGGCGGCAAGGAGATCCCGCTGGCCGCCGTCCACGACAAGGGTCACCCCCGACATGGCGAGGCGGCCGAGCTGCGCCAGATGTACGAGCAGGATCCCGACGTCAAACGGGTGCTCGACACCGCGGCCGGCATCGAGGGCCTCACCCGCGGCACCGGCATCCACGCCGCGGGCGTGATCCTGTCCAGCGAGCCCCTGATCGACGTGATCCCGCTGGTCAAGCCCAAGGCCGGCGGCCCGATCGTGACCGGCTTCCCCTTCACCCAGGCCGAGGACATGGGCCTGCTGAAGATGGACTTCCTCGGCCTGCGCAACCTCACCGTCATCGGCGACGCCATCGCCAACGTCCGGGCCAACAAGGGCGTCGACATCGACATCCTCGACATCCCCATCGACGACGCCACCACGTACCGGTTGCTGGCGCGCGGCGACACGCTCGGCGTCTTCCAGCTGGACGGCGGCGGCATGCGGGTCCTGCTGAAACTCATGCAGCCCACCACGTTCACCGACATCGCCGCGGTGAACGCGCTGTACCGGCCCGGGCCGATGGAGATGAACGCCCACACCAACTACGCCCTGCGCAAGACCGGCAAGCAGCCGGTCGAGCCGATCCACCCCGAGCTGGAGGAGGCCCTGGAGCCCATCCTGGGCGACACCTACCACCTGGTCGTCTTCCAGGAGCAGGTCATGGCCATCGCCCAGCAACTGGCGGGCTACTCGCTCGGCGCCGCCGACATGCTGCGCCGGGCCATGGGCAAGAAGAAGAAAGAGGTCCTGGACGCCGAATGGGACCGCTTCTCCGCCGGCATGCGCGGCCGCGGCTTCTCCGCCGAGGCGATCAAGGCGGTCTGGGACGTCCTCGTCCCCTTCAGCGGCTACGGCTTCAACAAGTCCCACACCGCCGGGTACGGCCTGGTCTCCTACTGGACCGCCTACCTCAAGGCCAACCACCCCCAGGAGTACCTCGCCGCGCTGCTCACCTCGGTCGGCGACGACAAGGACAAGATGGCCGTCTACCTGTCGGACTGCCGCCGCCTGGGCATCAAGGTGCTGCCCCCGGACGTCAACGCCAGCCGGCTGGACTTCGCCGCCGTCGGGTCCGACATCCGCTTCGGCCTGGGCGCCGTACGCAACGTCGGGGCCGGCGTCGTGGACGCCATCGTCGCCGCCCGCGAGTCCCAGGGCCCCTACGTCGACTTCAACGACTTCCTCGGCAAGGTCCCGACGGCCGTCTGCAACAAGCGCGTCATCGAGTCGCTGGCCAAGGCCGGCGCGTTCGACAGCCTGGGCCATCACCGCAAGGCCCTGGTCGCCGTCCACGAACAGGCCGTCGACTCGATCATCGACGTCAAGCGGAACGAGGCCCGCGGCCAGGACTCGCTGTTCGGGGAGCCGGACCAGAGTCGCGCCTTCTCCATCGCGATCCCCGAGGGCGAGTGGGACGGCGTCACCCTGCTGGCCTTCGAGCGCGAGATGCTCGGCCTGTACGTCTCCAGCCATCCGCTCGACGGCGCCGAACGCGTCCTGGACGCCAACCGCGACACCACCCTCGCCGACCTGCTGGCCTCCGGGCGGCAGGAGGGGGCGACCCGGATCAGCGGCATCGTCTCCGGCCTGCAGCGCAAGGTCACCAAGCAGGGCAGCCCGTGGGCGATCGTCACCCTCGAGGACCACGACGCCGCCATGGAGGTGCTCGTCTTCCCCAAGACCTACACCCTGTACGGCGAGGCGCTGGCCCAGGACCGCGTGATCTCCGTGCGGGGCCGGATCAACGTCCGCGACGAGACGATGAGCGTGTACGGCGAGGAGATCACCCTCCTCGACGTCTCCCGGTCGGACACCGAGCCTCCCGTGGTGATCTCGATCCAGGAGACCCAGCTGAGCCCGCGGCTCGTCCAGGAGTTCAAGCACATCCTGACCACCCATCCCGGCCGCGCGCCCGTACACGTGCGCCTGCACCGCCCCGGCGCCAAAAGTGTGCTGCTGGACCTCCAGCCGTTCCGGGTCGCCGCCGAACCGGCGCTCTACGGCGACGTCAAGGCCCTGCTGGGCGCGGACGCGATCGGCGGGGCATGACCGGCGACCCGCCCTGCCCCCGGTGCCGCACCGACAGCGTCCTCGCCGTGCTGCGCCTGCCGCGCACCTGGACGAACGCCTCGGGGAACGAGGTCCGGGGAGTCAGCGAGGTCCTGCTGTGCGCCCGCTGCGACGCCGGCGATCCCGTCGCCGGGCCGATCGTCACGTACTTCGCGATGCACGGATCCGTGCGGCGGGAGCACACCGCCGAGCTGGCGCGGGCGCTGCGCCACTGGGCCGATCGGGCCCGGCCCCCGCGCCCGGACGGGAACGCGCCGGCGGCCGAGACCGAAGCCTGGCACCGCGGCGACCTGTGAGCGGCCTTATCGGGCGGCGTCGGCGTACTGCGCCACGCCCTCGCCGAACGACCAGTCGAGCAGCGAGTTCTCGCTGACCGTGACGAACACGTTGCGCGGCTCGGTCCCCGCGTACTCCTCCGCGAGCTCGGCGATCCTGCGGTAGAGGGCCTGCTTCTGGTCGGCGGTGCGCCCCGCGCGCATGGTGACGGCCACGAACACGAGGTCGTCGTCCCGGCGGATGCCGAGGTAGCCGTCGTCGTAGCGGAACGTGCCCCGCGTGCCGTCATGGCTGGTGAGCACCTGGAACAGGTCGTCCTGCGGGATGCCGATGGCCTCCACCAGGGCGTCGTGCACGGCCCGGCCCAGGGCCTCCAGCCGCTGCGGGTCCGCACGGAGCGCGTCGATCCGAACAAAGGGCATGGGTTCCTTCTTTCACAGCGATTCGATCAGCGGCTGGTCGCCGGTGAGCAGGTAACTGGCCACGAACGTGGCCGGCTCGGTGGCGGAGAGGTTGTCGAAACGGCGGACGGTCGCGCCGGCGGGCTCGAAGAAGGCGCTCCCGGCGCTGAGCTCCCGCGCGGGGTGCCCGTCGAGCTCGTACACGATCCGGCCCGCGGTGACGTAACCGGCGACGCCGCCGGGGTGGGTGTGCGGGCCGCTCGCCGCCCCCGGCGGCAGGGTGACCCGGTGCGTCTCCACCCGGTCGATCCGCCCGGGCCGGCCGGCCAGGTCGCCGATCACCAGGTGCTCACGGCTGATGGCGCTCATGGGGGTGCTCCCTTCACGTGTTCCCTTCACTGGGCATGTCCGGCGAGCAGGCCGAGCGCGCCGTCGACGGCCTGCGCGTACACCTCCGCGTCGGCGGCGGCGCGGGCCAGCACGTATCCGCCCTGCAGCACCGCGACCAGCGCGGTGGCGGTGGCCAC
>NZ_JBSFTC010000322.1:0-11689 GCF_053590415.1 Nonomuraea sp. NPDC003201 | reverse complement strand
ATGCTCTGCTAATCCGATGTGACAGGCCTCAACTGGGGCGAAGTACGGCCGAGCCCGCCGGGCCGTAGGCGGCCAGGTAGCGCCGCACCAGCGCCTCGCCGACCGGGTCCGAGCCGTTCGCGGCGGGCGGGTCGATCTCGCGGCCGAGCCAGGAGGACAGCAGCGCGTTGCGCACGCCCGCCTTCGTCCGCCACAGCCCGCGCGGCGGCAGCTGCACCATCGGGATGAGGGCGGCGACCAGCATCTCGCCCAGCACGCGCGGTCCCGGCGCCGGCCAGCGCTCGGCGACCGCCCGCCCGATCTCACCCATCGTGCGGGGCTCCCCGTCGGCCATCACCGCCCGGCCCGCCGCCAGGAGCTCGTCGAGGTCCACCCCGTCGAGCTCGCGGCGGTAGGTGCCGAGCATCCGCTGGCGCAGCATGGCGTCGTGGCGGGCGCGCCAGGCCAGCGCGTCCTCCGCGGTGAGGAGGTGAACGGTGCGGCGCATGAGAATGGTCCGCACCAGGTGACGCCCGGTCAGCAGGTCCGAGAGCACCGCCGGTTCGAACGCGCGCAGCCGCGACCAGAGCCCCACGAACGGCTCCTGCGGTTCCTGCGCCTGCAGGCCGCACAGGTGCGCGACGGCGTCCCGCACCGGTAAGTCGGCGCGGTCGAGCAGTAGCTGCCGCGCCAGCGTCGCGCGGTTGAGTGTCCGGGTGTCGAGCACAGTCATGCGATCATCCTGCCGCAGCGCGTTCTGTGATGATCAGTACTGGGCCGCGACGTCGATGACCCAGGTCACGCCGAACCGGTCCGTCAGCATCCCGTACAGCGGGGCCCACTGCGCGGGCCCCAGAGGCTGCAGCACGGTCGCCCCGTCGGACAGCTTCTCCCAGTACGCGGTGATCTCCTCGGCCGTCTCGCCGCGCACCGAGACGAAGAACGCGTTCTCCCCCCGGCTGTACGGCAGGCGCGAGGGCACGTCGTAGGCCATGACCTCGAATCCGCCGGCGGCGCTCACCTGGCCCCACATGACCTGGTCGGCCTCGGACGGCTCCTGGACGTTGCCGGCGTCCTTGTAGGTGACCACGGCCAGGTCCCCGCCGAACACGGACCGGTAGAACGCGAGCGCCGCCCGGGCGTCTCCGCGGAAGTTCAGATGGGTCACGGTGTTCACGGACATGATGTGCTCCTTGGTCGGTCGTCTTCCCGGTCGCCGACCACACTTCCAGGGGTAGCGGTCAGGTTGTGGCCTCTTCTCCGGGCGATACTGGACGGGTGCAGAAAACCTCGGCTCGGCTGCTGTCGTTGCTCTCGCTGCTCCAGGCGCCCCGGGACTGGCCGGGAGCGTTGCTGGCCGAGCGCCTCGGCATCAGCCCGCGCACCGTGCGCCGCGATGTCGACCGGCTGCGTGAGCTCGGCTATCCGATCGCGGCCACCAAGGGTCCCGACGGCGGCTACCGGCTCGACGCCGGTACGCGGCTGCCGCCGCTGCTGTTCGACGACGAGCAGGCGGTCGCCCTGGCCATCGCGCTTCAGGCCGCCACCACGACCGGCGCCGGCATCGAGGAGGCCGCGGCGCGTGCGCTGACCACCGTCCGGCAGGTCATGCCCGCACGGCTGCGCCACCGCATCGACGCCCTCCAGATCACCGCCGTCGAGCGATACGCGCCGGATCCCCAGGTCGACAGCGGGGTGCTGGTGTCCGTCGGCTCCGCCGTACGTGCCCGGGAGGTGCTGCGGTTCGACTACGCCACGCCAGGAGGCGACGACGGCGGCCCGCCGCGCCGCGTGGAGCCCCACCACCTCGTCACCTGGGGCGGCCGCTGGTATCTCGTGGCATGGGATCTCGACCGGGAGGACTGGCGGACCTTCCGGGCCGACCGGATCACGCCGCGCGTCCCCACGGGGCCCCGTTTCGCGCCGCGCGAGCTGCCCGGGGGAGGGGTGGCCGCCTTCGTGGCCGATCGGTTCCGGGGCTCCGGCGGCTCCGGCGACTGGCCCTGCCGCGGCGAGGTCATTCTCGGCCTGCCGGCCGCCGCCGTGTCCCCCTACGTCCACGACGGGGTCGTCGAGGAGCTCGGCCCGGACCGGTGCCGGCTCATCCTGGGCTCCTGGTCCTGGGTCGGGCTGGCCGCGAGCGTCGGCAGGTTCGACGCCGACATCGAGGTCGTCGGCCCCGCCGCGCTCAAGGACGCCTTCGCGCACCTGGCCCGCCGCTACGCCGACGCCTCCTCGTCCCAGGTGGGGTCGGCGGGTGACACGATTCGCCATCCGGATGCGTGATCGGGCCATGGCCGGGGCCGGGCCGCGATGGCGATGATGGGGCGATGACGAACCCCGACCTGAAGGCCCCGTACGAGCGCGACGGCTACCTCGTCCTCGACCGCGCCCTCGACCCCGGCGAGGTGGGCGAGCTGCTCGAAGAGGCCGTCCGCATCTGCCGGGGCGAGCTCGGCGACATCAGCGGCGCGCTCCCCGCCGGGGACGCCGACGGCGACGACGACGTGCTGCGCAGGTTCCTGTGCGTCCACTACCCGCACAAGCTGTCCGGCCTGATGCTCGACACGATGCGCCATCCGGCGATCGTCTCGGCGCTGACCTCGCTGATCGGCCCGAACGTCAAGGCGATGCAGTCGATGTTGTTCATCAAGTCCGAGGGTGAGCCGGGGCAGGCCTGGCACCAGGACGAGCTGTTCATCCCGACCCGCGACCGTTCGCTCGCGGCGGCCTGGATCGCGCTCGACGACGCCACCGTGGAGAACGGGTGCCTCTGGGTGCTGCCGGGGTCGCACCGGCGCGGCGTGCTCTACCCGAACCGCGAGCACGACGACCCCCGCTACGACTGCACGGTGGAGTCCTACGGCTTCCCGTTCGACGACTCCGACGCGGTGCCCGTCGAGGTCGCGGCGGGGACCGTGGTGGTGTTCAACGGTTACCTGTTGCACAAGTCGCTGCCCAACTCCCGACGGCGGGGCTACCGGCGGGCGCTGGTCAACCACTACATGAGCGCCGAATCCCTGCTGCCCTGGGCCGTCCCGGCGGAGGGGACGGGCATGGCGCAGGCGGACTTCCGGGACGTCGTCCTCGTCGCCGGCACCGACCCGTACGCCTACAAAGGGCTCCAGGACGTGCGCCGGCCGCGGATCCGCCCGAATCGCGACGGCGGCTGTGACAGATGACGATCTCCGTCGATCTGGTGGCCCGGCTCGAGCCGAGTGTCGCGGACTATCCGCCCGGCTCGACGTTCGGCCCGCGGGAGGCCAGGTCGTACCAGTTCGTCTGGCTGCTGCGCGGCAGCGCCACCTGGCTGTGGGACGACGTGGCGCTGTCGCTGACCCCGGGAAAGCTGCTGCTCATCCGGCCGGGTATGCGTGACGCGTTCCGCTGGGATCCCCGCACCCCGACCCGGCACGCGTACGTGCATTTCACGCTCACGGGTCAGGTGCCGGCCGACTGGCCGCTGGTGCGGGACCTGACCGGGCGGCACGACCCGATGGGCGCTCTGTGCCAGTATCTGCTCTGGCTGGGCGCCGAGTGCCCGCCGCGGTGGCGGGTCCAGGCCTGTGAGACGCTGCGCCTGCTGGTGCTGACGTTCCTGGCCGATCCGGCGCCGGCGCAGCGCCCGCCGTCGGTCCTGCCGTCACCGGTGATCGCGATGCTGCGCGCGGTGCGCGAGCACTGGTCCGACGGGGTGGCCAGGCCGGTCCCGATGCGGGAGCTCGCCTCGGCCGCCCGGGTCTCGCCGAGCACGCTGTGCCGTGCGTTCCGCCGCACGTTCGGGGTCGGTCCGGTCGCCGCCCTCGAACTCCTCCGCCTGACCAGGGCCGAACCGCTGCTGTGGCAGAGCAACCTGTCCATGCGGGCGATCGCCGCGCAGTGCGGCTTCGCGGACGCGTACCACTTCTCCCGCCGCTTCCACGCGATCTACGGGATGGCGCCGACCACGTTCCGCCGCACCGCACCGGAGGCCGCCCCGCCGTCACCGGCCGAGTCCTACGGCCTCACGGTGCTGCAACCGCTCGTCCAAGCCCCCTGACCCTGCACTCTCTCACCGGCGCCCGTACGCCTGCGACAACGCCAGCAGGACGGCGAGGCCCGCGACCACGGAGACGCAGTGCTCGGCCACGGCCACCCCGCGAAGTTCGACCGGCTGGTACGTTCCGGCCACCATCCACGCCAGCCGCCACGCTCCCCATGAGAACAACGACCCGGAGGCGATGAACCCCACGGCCATGGGCAGCCACACCGGCGTCCGCCCGCTGCCCCACGGGCCGAGCGCCCACAGGCTCCACCCGGCGCCCGCCGCGCACAACGCGCTGTTGGCCATGAGGAGCCTGCCCTGGGTGTCGCACACCGTGAGCAGCCCGTAGGTGCTGCCCGCGGCCCAGGAGATCCATGCCGCGGTGAGCACCCCGAGCAGCGGCAACACCCAAAGAAAGCGGCCGTCCGCTCGTTCCCGGCCCACCCGCCCGGTGAAGGCGCGGGGCCAGCGTTCACGCAGGAAGAGCGGCAGGCCCACGACCAGCGCCACCGCCATGCCCGCGAACCCCACGCCGATGAGCGCGCTCTCCCAGGCCGGCGTGGTGGTCGCCGGCTCGGGCGCGCTCGGCACCACCAGGCCGGCGACGATCATGTACGGGATCATGGACACCAGGAAGCCGCCGGCGACCCACCCGAGCGGCAGCGCCAGCCAGTCCGGCAGCCGCGTCCCCCACGACTGGGCCAGCGCCAGGCCCAGCGCGACGCCGGCCAGCGCCATCACCACCGTGATCGCGTTGAGCAGCACCCACTGGGCCGTGCCCTGCCACACCTCGGCGGCGATCCAGACCAGCTTGACCAGCAGGTAGAGGGACATCGCCGCCGCCGCGCCGAACCCGGCGACGCGGCGCACCAGCACGAGCGTACGAACCTCGATGTGTACACGCATGGCAGGAGCCTCGCGGCCGGAGGGGGTGCCCGGGCACCCCCGTAAGAGGCAGGCCCCTCCCCAGTGCGGGGGAGGCGGGCTTCACGGCTACTAGGGTGGATCACATGATCGACTCGACATCGGCCTGGCGGGCACTGCTGTACGACGGCCGCGACGGGGACGGATGGATCCCCGTCACCGACGGTGAGTCCGGCGCCGGTGTCTTCCGCTCCGAGGACGGCACCCGATACGCCAAGTGCGTCCCCGCCGGTTCCGTGACCTCGCTGGAGGAGGAGCGGGACCGCGTCGATTGGCTGGGCACGCAGGACGTTCCGGGCCCGCGCGTCCTCGACTGGCGCGTCACGGCCGACGGCGCCCGCCTGGTGACCAGCGCCGTCGCGGGCGTCCCCGCCGATCGGGTCGCGGCCGCGGAGCTGCGGGCGGCGTGGGAGAAGATCGCGGATGCCGTACGCCGCCTGCACGACCTGCCCGCTCGCGGGTGCCCGTTCGCGCGGGATCTCACATGGATGTTCGCCACGGCCCGCGACGTCGTCGCGCGGGGCGCGGTCAACCCCGCGTTCCTCCCGGAAGAACAGCAGGACACGCCCGCCGGCGAACTGCTCGCCCGCCTCGAACCCCAGCTGGAGCACCGCCTCGCGCAGGAGGCCGCCGAGACGGTCGTCTGCCACGGCGACCTGTGCCTGCCCAACATCATCCTCGACCCGGAGACCCTGGACGTGGCGGGCTTCATCGACCTCGGCCGCCTCGGACGGGCCGACCCGTACGCCGACATCGCGCTCCTGCTCGCCAACGCGCGGGAGACGTGGCCCGACGAGCGGCAGGCGAGCCTGGCGGACGAGAGGTTCGCCGAGCGGTACGGCATCGTCCTCGACCGTGACCGCGAGCGGTTCTACCTCCACCTCGACCCGCTCACCTGGGGTTAGCGCCGGTGGAAATCTACAATGTAAAGGGCGCTGGCAGGGGCAAACCCCGTACAGAGCAACACAAAAGCACGAGCTCCGCGACGGGTCTCAGGATTGGCCGCAGGTCGCGGGGCAGAATGTGACCTCGGGGTAGCGCGAGGACGGCTTGTCCAGGAGGGGCTGCCGCTGCGATCTCAGGTGCTGGTCGAGGAAGGCCGCCACGTACGTGCGGGTGAGCTCGGCGGCGCGCGCCGCGGGCAGGATGCCGTAGACGGGTTTGATGCCGAGGGCGCCTGACAGGAGCGGGAGGTCGGTGAAGGACTGGTGGTCCGCGCCCGACAGCACGATCCAGCGCTTCCAGCCGGTGAGCAGTTTCCAGTCGCGGTCCCACGAGTTGTCCCTGCCACCGGGGATGTGCTGCGGTGAGCCGATGAACATGAAGGGCCGGGTGAATCCGGTTTTGGGGATCCGGGCGTAGGTGGTGCCGTCCATGTCGATCCCGGCGCGTATCCGGGGGTCCTTCACCATGGTCGCCATGGCGCCGGCGCCGCCGATGGACTGGCCGACCATGGCGATGTGGGAGCGGTCGATGCGGTTGGCGCCGTTCCAGGCCGAGGGCAGTTGGTCGAGCACGAACGAGACGTCGGCGGCCCGGCCCGCGACCACGCCGGTGCCGAAGCCGGGGTCGGCGTCGCTGTCGCAGGCGAGGCATTCGGCGACGCGCCCGTCGGCGAGGGTGGTGGCGTAGCTCTCGTAGGTGTGGTCGATGCCCGCGACGACGTAGCCGCGGCTGGCCAGGTCCTCGGCCAGGGCGGTGAGGGTGCTCATCGGTTTGGTGAAGCCGGGGGAGAGCACCACGAGTGGAAGCTTGTGGCCTGTGGGTTCGGCGTCTTTGGTGGCGTTCGTTCGGGTCTTGCTCAGGGTGTCGTCCGGGACGCCCGCGATCCTGCCTCCCTTCAGGGTGAGCTCGGATTCCTTGGGGGTCATGTACGGGGCTCGCTGCCCGTCGCGCTGCTTGGTCGGGTACCAGAGGGTGACCTTGAGCTGTCTGGTTTTGGCGTCGAGGTCCCAGGGGTCGGGGCGGGAGGTGTCGTTGAGGTACAGGGCGGTGGTGCCGACGGGGTGGGGGCCGGTGGGGGCGGGCAGGGTGGCGGGGCCGGTGGGTGTGGCCGAGGGGGCGGCGGAGCGGGGCGGGGTGGGTGCTGAGCAGGCGGACGCGGCGAGGACGGCCAGTCCGGCGGCGGCTGCCAGGAGGTGTCTCATCGGAGAGGTCCGTTCACTTGTGCAGCAAGGTCAGGGCCTTGGCCAGGGCGGGGTCGCGTCCGGCGGCGGCGTCCTTGGGGGTGAGGGGTACGTGGTGGTCGGGGGGTACGCCGATCCGGTCGATCACCTCGTGGTCGGGCCCCAGGTGGTGTCGGGTGGGGAAGTTCAGTGTGGTGTTGTTGGCGAGGAGGTACGGCTGTGCCGGGCCGGAGATGACGCCGGCGGTTCTGGTGCCGATCAGCTTGCCGACGCGCAGGTCTTTGACGGCGGAGCTGAAGTGTTCGCAGGCCGAGGCGCAGCTGCGGTCGATGAGCACCATCAGCGGCAGGTTGACCAGTGGGACGGTGTCGTCGGTCCGCAGGGTCTCGCATTTGCCGTCGACGGTGCACAGGTGGGCGGTGGCCTTGCCGTGGGCGAACGCGCTCTCCAGCCGGATCGCCTCCTGGGGGCTGCCGCCGCCGTTGCCGCGCAGGTCCAGGACGACGCCGGTGAGGGTGCGGCCGGTGCGTAGTCTGGTGATCGCCTTGAGGACTCTGTCGGCGGAGTCGGGGGCGAATCCGCGCATTCGTACGTAGGCGACGTCGTTGTCCAGCAGTTTCGACTGGACTACTTGCAGGGTGGTCAGGTCGCGCTGGTAGAGGCCGGGTTTGAGGGTGGCGTTCCAGTGGCGGCCGGTGCTCTGCCGCAGGAGCCGTAGCCGGACCGGGCGCGCCTGCGGGTATCGGGGGTAGAGGGCGGCGATGGCGGGGGTGGGCTTGCCGTCGATGAAGGGCGCTGATCCGTTGATGGATTCGATGATGTCGCCGGGTCGTAGTCCGGCGGTCTGTGCCGCGCCGCCCTGGACGGTGGTGATGAACAGCGGGGGGAGGGCGACGCCGGGGTTGCCCTGCACCTGGGGGCCGTTGACGTTCGCTTCGAGGCCCAGGCCGTAGCCGTCGCCGTCGTGGTAGTCGGGGGGTCGCTTGATGTCGTGGGCCCAGGCGGCGTGGTTGTCGCCGAGGGCGGCCACGAGGGCTTCGAGGGTGGTGACGGCCAGTTTGTCGCGCAGGTCGGGGACCTGGTCGGTGGTCTTGCGGTAGGCGGTCTCGAAGGCGGTCCAGTCGGTTTTCCGGTCGCCGGTCAGCGCCGGCATGGTGGCTTCGGGCAGGTCGCGTCCGTTGCGGTTGAGCTCCTGGGTCAGGGCGGCGAATGCGCTGGTCAGGAGTGAGCGGGCGTCCAGGGTGGCGCCGCTGTAGTAGTTGCCGAGGATGCAGAAGTACGCCTGCTCGATGACGTCGATGGTGGTGGCCGTCTCCGCCGCGGTCGGTCCCTGGGGGCGCGCGCAGGCCGTATCGGCTGCGGCGCTCGCCTCGCTGCGCGGCGGCGTCGGCGCCGTGCAGGCCGCGGCGAGGAGGAGGGCGAGTCCGGCCGTCATGGTCCTGATGGCGGTCATGACAGGCGCCTGCGGATCCACCAGAAGGAGAGCCAGGTGAGGCCGAGGGTGAGCAGGGCGTAGATCCCGGTCTCGATCCACTGGAAGGGCCAGAAGCGCTCAAGGGGCTGGTAGGTCGCCTTCTGCCGGTAGCCGAGCCGGTTGATCTCCGCCGGGCACGCGCCCGTCGCTGTCGACGGCGACGGTGCGCAGGGTCCCGACGTCGTCGAGATCTGGACGATCCCGACTCCGGGCTCGGGGCCGGCGGTCGGACGTCCGGACGGATCGACGAGATCGCTGGACAGGACCCAGGCGCCCGCGTGGCCGGGAACAGCCGCGTTCAGGCGAATCTCCACGCGTCCGCCTTGGTCGCGGTTGATGCCGATGCCGTCCACGTTCGTCTCGCTGAGCTCGAAGGTCGCGGTGACGGGGGTCATCAGGTGGGGCCGGACCAGCAGGGGCATGGCGAGCTGGATCGCGGCGAAGACGGCCAGCGTGAGGGCCATGGCGGGCAGTGTGCGGCGTACCAGCATGCCCACGGTCACGCCCAGGACGAAGGCGAACGCCGCGTACCCCATCGGGGCGATGCCGCGCGCGCCGAACACCAGGGGAGCCATCAGGGCCAGGTCGCCCGGGGCCGACTTGTCCAGGGGGTCGGACCACCAGGTCACCGCGAGGCCGCACAGGCAGGCGGCGGCCATGGCGACCAGGCCGGTGAGTCCGAGCTTGACCGCCAGCCAGCGGCCGCGGGCGATGGTCTGGTTCCACACCAGCAGGTGCGTGCCGGCCTCCAGCTCGCGGGTGATCAACGGTGCTCCCCAGAAGAGCCCGACGACGGCGGGCAGGAGCAGCACGATGAGGCTGACGGCCATGAAGGGCGTGTCGTACGCGCCGAAGAACCGGTCGTAGAAGCGGCCGCAGGTGTCGTCCTGGGTGCAGGCGGCGATGCCGGTGGTGTAGTCCGAGGCCAGGTCCGGGCCGGTCAGGGCCAGGACGGTGGCGAGGATGACGAGCAGGGCGGCCAGCATCGCGGCCGAGCCGCGCAGTTGGCGCCAGGTCAGCCAGATCATCGCTGGACCTCCAGGGCGACGCGCTTGTTCTCGGCGGTGCGTTTGTCCATGTAGGCCAGGACGAGGTCTTCGAGGCTGAGCCGGCTGACCGTCCAGGCGGGGTCGTGGATCGGGGCGTCGGTGCGGATGATGAACGTGCTCTGCCGTTCGGTGTGGCGTGCGGAGATCACGTGCTGGTCGGCGGGCAGCCGGTCGGGGTCGCGGCGGGGGCCGGTGAGGCGGTGATGGGTGGCCAGCAGTTCGTCGACCTCTCCGGCGATCTGGACGCGGGAGTCGACGAGCACGACGAGGAAGTCGCAGACGCGTTCCAGGTCGGAGACCAGGTGGGAGGAGAGTACGACGCTGAACTCGTGCTCGACGGTGGCCTCCATCAGTCCCTGCAGGAACTCGCGGCGGGCCAGCGGGTCGAGGGAGGCGACCGGTTCGTCCAGGATCAGCAGTTCGGGCCGTTTGGCCAGGCCCAGGGTGAGGGCGAGCTGGGCGCGCTGGCCGCCGGACAGTTTGCCCGCCCGGTGTCCGGGGACGAGTCCGAGTTGCGCGATGCGTTCCCGTGCCATGGTGTCGTCCCAGCGGGGGTTGAGCCGGGCTCCGAGCCGTAGGTGTTCGGCGACGGTCAGGTCTGCGTAGACGGGGGTGTCCTGGGCGACGAACCCGATCCTGGCCAGCTGGGCGGGCGTGGCCGCGGGCCGGCCGCCGAGCACGGTGATGCCGCCCGCCGAGGGTTGGAGCTGGCCGCTGGCGAGCTTGAGGAGCGTGGTCTTGCCGGCTCCGTTGGGTCCCACGAGCCCGACGACGTGGCCTGCCGGGATGTCGATGGTGCACTCGCGCAGTGCCCAGCGTCTGCCGTATTTCCTGCCCAGTGCCTGGGCCTGCAGGACAGCGTTCACGCTATGTCCTCCTGAGCGAAGGTCCGAAAGGTGGTCATGAAGAGGGCCTCGATGCTTTCGTCGTCGAGGCCGGCTCGGCGGGCCTTGGCGAGCCAGCGCTGCAGTTCCATCCGCAGCGGGCCGTGCGCGGCCAGGGAGGTGTCGGCGAGCGTCGCCGTCACGAACGTCCCCACCCCTGGCCGGGCGGCCACCAGGCCCTCGTGCTCGAGTTCGCGGTAGGCCTTGAGGACGGTGTTGGCGTTGATCGCCAGTTGCGCCACGACCTCCTTGACGGTCGGCAGCTGGTCGCCTTCGCGGAGGAGGCCGAGCCGCAGCGCGTGCCGTACTTGCTGGACCATCTGCAGGTACGGCGAGACACCCGACCTGCCGTCCAGATGGAACTCGATCACCGATTTCTCCATTTATCTAGCTTGCTAGCACTTTAGGAGTCTAGATGTTAGAGGATCATAAGGATCGGTGTCAGCAGGCCGTCCAGTTCGGCCACGACGGTGGTGGGCTCCAGTGCCGGGGGGAAGGCCGGCCCACCTGGCAGAAGCCCGTGACCGGCATGAAGCGCCGGGACCCCGGCGCGCTCCGCGAGAACTCGCGGTTCAGGTGGACCACGCCGGTGCCCGCGACCCCCGTCAGCCCGCCGACCACGCTGGTCATCACCTCCACCGTGCGGCAACTGCAGCGCCACAAGTGCATCCGCTGGACCGGCCCGGCGATCGGCGAAGGGCTGCGCATCGACCGGGGCGTCCATGTGTGGACGTTCGCGCAGGTCAAGGGCGGTGTCCTCGTTACGGGCCGAGGAGACCCATGCCGGGGACCAGATCGGCCCGCACCGGCGGCCGCCGCTGACGCAGGGCGGCCCGGAGCCCCGCGGCTCCGGGCCGGCGCCGCTCACCGCGGCTGGTGATCGGCGGCTACGCGCAGGCGTGCCAGAAGAAGTAGCCCGTGGTGGCGTTGCCCTCAATGGGCTTCAGGTAGTCGCAGCCGTGGACTTCGTAGTACCGGTGCTGATTGAGGCATCGCACCCGTCCCTCGGAGCCGTCGCCGCACTCGTATTTCCTCCAGTTGATGGACGCCGGCGCCGGGTCGGCCGGTGCGGCGGCTTGGGCCGGTGCCACGCTGAGCAGCGCCGTCGCGACCCCGCGAGCGCCCACCGCGGAAGAGCGCAAATCGGAAATCAACACTCTTACGAGAATTGCTGTTTTGTTTTTTAATAGGGCTATTTTAAATGCAATAGCCCCCTACTGTAATTACAA
>NZ_JBSFTC010000321.1:0-11714 GCF_053590415.1 Nonomuraea sp. NPDC003201 | reverse complement strand
AGCAGCGCCACCCGAGCGCCGAGCCGGGCGGCGGCCACGGCCTGGTTGGCCCCCTTGCCTCCGGGGTGGACGGCCAGCTCCGAGCCGAGCACGGTCTCGCCGGGCGCGGGATGCCGGTCGACCTGGACGACCAGGTCGGCGTTGGCCGACCCCACGACCACGACGTCGTGTTCGCCCACGGAGCTCATGCGCCGGTGAACTCGGACAGGTTGTCCTTGGTGGCGACCTTCACCGGCACGTTGGCGGTGGCCTCCAGCTGCTCGCTCTTGACGGCCTTGACCGCGTTCTGGACGGACTGCCGGCCGAGCAGGGCCGGCTGCTGGGCGATGCTGGCCGCCAGCGTGCCGGCCTCGATGGCCTTCAGCCCGTCGGGGGTGCCGTCGAAGCCGACCACCTTGACGTCCTTGCCGGCCTTGGCGCCGAGCGCCTTGATCGCGCCGAGCGCCATCTCGTCGTTCTCCGCGAACACGCCGGTGACGCCGGAGTGCGACTGGAGCAGGTTCGTCATGACGTCCAGGCCCTTGGCGCGGTCGAAGTCCGCCGGCTGCTGGGCGACGACCTTGATGCCGGGGAACGCCTTGATGCCCTCGGCGAAGCCCTGGCCGCGGTCGCGCGAGGCGGAGGTGCCGGGCACGCCCTGGAGGACGACGACCTCGCCCTTCTCGCCGATCTCCTTGGCGAGCTGCTCCGCGGCCAGCTTGCCGCCGGCCACGTTGTCGGAGGCGACGGTCTGGGCGACCTTGCCGCCGTTGACGCCCCGGTCCACGGCGATCACGGGAACGTTGGAACGTTCCGCTATCTTGACCGCCGGCGCGGCGGCGTCGGAGTCGACCGGGTTGATGATGATCGCCTTCATGCTCTGGCTGGTGAAGTTCTGCACCTGGTTGACCTGCTGGGAGGCGTCGTTCTGGGCGTCGGTGACGGTCAGCGTGACGCCCAGCTTCTTGGCCTCGGCCTCGGCGCCGGCGCGCAGCTGCACGAAGTAGGGGTTGTTCAGGGTGGAGATCGACATGCCGATCTTGACGTCGCCGCCGGAGGCGGCTCCCGCCGAGCCGGCGGAGGACGTGCCGGACGAGCCGCAGGCGGTCAGGCCGAGGGTCAGGGCGGCGCCCGCCGCTACGAGGGCGTGGATGCGCATGGGTGGTACCTCACTTCTTCTTACTGGGTTTGCGGTGATGTCAGCGGCCGCTTCGGCGGCGCAGGGTGTCGAGCAGGACGGCCAGGGCGATCACGACGCCGATGACGACCTGCTGCCAGAAGGCCGACACCGACAGCAGGTTCAGCCCGTTGCGCAGGACGGCCAGGATGAGCGCGCCGACCAGCGTGCCGAGCGCCCTGCCCTTGCCGCCCGACAGGCTCGCCCCGCCGATGACCACGGCGGCGATCGCGTCCAGCTCGTAGCCGGAGGCGGCCTGCGGCTGCGCCGAGGCGAGCCGGCTGGCCAGGACGATGCCGGCCACCGCGGCGAACGCGCCGGACAGGGCGTAGGTGACGAGCTTCTGCCTGCTGACGGCGATGCCGGACAGCCGGGCGGCCTCCTCGTTGCCGCCGATGGCGTACATCGCCCGGCCCGCGTACGTGCGGTTGAGCACGACGGCGGCGATCACGCCCATGAGCGCCATCACCAGCACGGGCACCGGCAGGTAGCCGCCGACGGTGTCGCCGAGGTGGGAGACCGCCTCCGGCATCTCGATGGGGCTGCCCTGGGAGACCACCAGGGCCAGGCCGCGCGCCACGCCCAGCATGGCGAGCGTGGCGATGAACGGCGGCAGCTTGCCGTACGCGATGAGCGCGGCGTTGACCAGCCCGCATCCGATGCCGACGGCGAGCGCGACGAGTGTGGCCAGCGGCCAGGGCAGCCCGCTGTCGGCGGCCGTCCAGGCCAGCACGATCGCCGACAGGGCGGCCACGGCGCCGACGGACAGGTCGATCCCGCTGGTGATGATGACGAACGTCGAGCCGAACGCGAGGATCGCGGTGACCGCCGCCTGGACGCCCACGTTCAGCAGGTTCGTCACGGTCAGGAAGTCGCCGGACAGCAGCGACAGGGCCACGACGAGCACGACGAGCGCCGCGACCGAGCCGTTCTCGGCCAGCAGGGTCCTGGCCGTCGGCCGTACGGCCAGCACGTTAGTGGACACGAGCATCCTCCACCTCGGTGACGGCGAGCGCCATCACGGAGTCCTGGTTCGCGTCGGCGGCCTCCAGCTCGCCGACGAGCCTGCCTCTGGCCATGACGAGGATGCGGTCGCTCATCCCGAGGATCTCGGGCAGATCGCTGGAGATCATGAGGACCGCGTGGCCGGAGGCGGTGAGCGAATTGATCAACTGGTAGATCTCGACCTTGGCGCCGACGTCGATGCCGCGCGTCGGCTCGTCGAGAATGAGCACGTTGGCATCGGCGAGCAGCCACTTGCCGATCACGATCTTCTGCTGGTTCCCGCCCGACAGGGTGCGCACCTCCTGGCCGAGGTGGCTCATCCGCACGCCGAGCCGGGCGGCCACCCGCGCGGCGGCCTGGCGCTGCCCGGCCCGGTCGACGAATCCGCCGTGGCTGGCGCCGCGCAGGGTGACCAGGCCCAGGTTCTCGGCGATGTCGGCGCCCAGGACGAGTCCCTGGCCCTTGCGGTCCTCGGGGACCAGGCCGAGCCCGGCCTCCATGGCGGCGCGCACGTCGCCGCCGGGCAGCCGCCGGCCGCGTACCAGCACCTCGCCCGAGTCGGGGGCGTCGGCGCCGAACACCGCCCGGGCCACCTCGGTGCGGCCCGCGCCGACCAGCCCGGCCAGGCCGACGACCTCGCCGGCCCGCACCTCGAAGGACACGCCGGAGAACGCGCCGGCCCGGCTCAGGTCGCGCACCTGCAGCAGCGGCTCGCCGGCCGCACTCGCCTCGCGCGGGTACTGCTGGTCGATGGGCCGGCCCACCATGAGCCGGATCAGCTCCTCCTCGGCCGTGCCGGCCGGCACCTGGGCCACCGAGCGGCCGTCGCGCAGCACGGTCACCCGGTCGCCGATCTGGGCGATCTCCTCCAGGTGGTGGGTGATGAACACGACCGCGACGCCCCGCTCGCGCAGCTGCCCGACCAGGTCGAACAGGCGCCGCACCTCGGTGGTGGTGAGCACGGCGGTGGGCTCGTCCATGATGAGGACGCGGGCGTTCAGCGCGAGCGCCTTGGCGATCTCGATCATCTGCATCTGCGCGATGCCCAGGTCGGCGACGCGGGTGCGCGGGTCGACGCCGACGCCGACCAGGTCGAGCATGCCGCGGGCCTGCTCGTGCATGCGCCGCGTGTCGACGAACCCGAAGCGGCGGGGCGGCCGGCCCAGGGCGAGGTTCTCGCCCACGGTCAGCTGCGGGACCAGGTTGAACTCCTGGTAGATCGTGGCGATGCCGAGCCGCTGGGCGTCGGAGGCGTTGCGGATGTCGACCGGTTCGCCGTCGACGAGGATGCGGCCGCTGTCGGGCTGGTAGGCGCCGGACAGCATCTTGATGAGCGTGCTCTTGCCGGCGCCGTTCTCGCCGAGCAGGACGTGCACCTCGCCCGCGCGCAGGTCGAAGTCGACGCCGTCGAGCGCCACCACGCCGGGGAATCTCTTGCCGAGCCCCTCGACGCGCAGGATCTCCCGTGCCTGGCTCACGAGCGGCCCTCCTTCCTCGTGCCTGTCTCTCCGCAGGACTCGCGCGCCACGAGCCTGGCGGGCAGCACCACCGATTCGGCGGCCCGGCCGCTCAGCACGTCGAGGATCACCCGGACCGCGCGCCGGCCCAGCTCGGCGGTGGGCTGGCTGATCGCGGTGATGCGGGGATGGACGTGGTTGAACCACGGCACGTCGTCGAACGAGGCCAGCGCGACGTCGCGGGGGATCTCCAGGCCGCGCTCGCTGATCGCGTCGAGCGCGCCGAGTGCCATGAGGTTGTCGCCCAGGAAGATCGCCTGCGGCGGCTCGGGCAGGTCGAGCAGTTCGGAGGTGATCCGCTGGCCGCTGCCGGCGCGGAAGTCGCCGACGCGCACGTACTCCTGGGGGATCTCCAGGCCGTGCCCGGCCGCCGCCCGCAGGAAGGCCTCGGTCCGCTCGCGCCCGGTGGACAGGGTGCTCGGCCCGGACACGAACGCGATCCGCCGGTGCCCGAGGGCGCGCAGGTGGGCGACCAGCTCGGCGATGGCGGTGCTGCCGTCGGCCCGTACCGACGGCACCTCGATGCCGCTGAGCGTCCGGTCCAGGAAGACCAGCGGGCGCTCTCCGCGGCTGACCTCCTCCACCAGGGGCGTCACCTCGGCGGTGGGGCAGATCAGCAGCCCGTCGACCCGCCTCTCCAGCAGGGTGCGCACGTAGTGGTCCTGCTGGTCGGCGCGCTCGTCGGCGTTGCCGATGATCACGGTGTAGCCGGCCGCGCGGGCCTCGTCCTCCACGGCCCGCGCCAGCTCGGCGAAGAACGGGTTGAGGATGTCGCCGATGATCAGCCCGAGCGTCCTGGTGGCCTCGGTGCGCAGCGACCGGGCGACGGCGTTGGGCCGGTAGTTGAGCGCGGCCATCGCGTCGTGGACCCGGTTGCGCGTCTCCTCGGTGACGGAGGGGTTGTCGTTGAGCACCCGGGAGACCGTCGCGACGGAGACGCCCGCCTGCGCGGCGACATCTTTGATTCGAGCCACCTGACCTCCATGTAATCGGTTACATGAGGGTATGTAATCGGTTACATGATTGTGAATCGGTAGGCCGTGTGATTCAGGTCACATTCTCGATGGGCGTCACCCCGGCCGCCAAGGCCGTGATGACGACGAGCAACAGAGGGACGGCGACCGTGGACATTAATCGGCGCAACCAGGCCTCCTTCATGGTGATTTGATCACCTGGACGGTAAGCGCCCCGAGGCGTGTGCCCGTCCCGTTCCAGGGGCTTCAGAGGGCGGCGGCGGGGTGGGAGGGGGCGGGGGACCTTTTGTGGGGTTTCCACAACGCAGCGGCTTCGCCATGAGCGATGCGGGCCATTGGTGTAGCGGGCGGCGATCGAGCAGGGTGTAGAAAGGTGCAGGCGGCGCTCCGGGAATCGGGCGTCGCCTTTGTGCGTGAGTATGGGGAGGCTCAGCCGGTGTTCAGTCGTGTCGCCATCGTCAACCGTGGAGAGGCAGCGATGCGCCTCATCCACGCCGTCCGGGACCTCTGCGCGGAGACCGGGGCGCGGATCGAGACGGTGGCGCTCTACACCGACGCCGACCGCCACGCGACCTTCGTCCGCGAAGCGGACCTCGCCTATCCGCTGGGCCCCGCCTCCGCCCGCCCGTACCTCGACCACGCCGTCCTGGAGCGGGCGCTGGTGGAGACCGGCGCCGACGCCGCGTGGGTCGGCTGGGGGTTCGTCGCCGAGGACCCGGCGTTCGCCGAGCTGTGCGAGAAGATCGGCGTCACCTTCGTCGGGCCGAGCGCGGAGGCGATGCGCAAGCTGGGCGACAAGATCGGCGCCAAGCTCATCGCCGAGAAGGTCGGCGTCCCCGTCGCGCCGTGGAGCCGCGGCGAGGTCGCCACCCTTGAGGACGCGCTGCGCGCCGGCGACGAGATCGGCTACCCGCTGATGCTCAAGGCGACCGCGGGCGGCGGCGGGCGCGGCATCCGCATGGTCGCCTCGAAAGAGGACCTGACCGACGCCTACGAGCGCACCAGCCAGGAGGCGCTGCGCGCGTTCGGCTCCGGCGTGGTCTTCCTGGAGCGGCTGGTCACCGGCGCCCGCCACGTCGAGGTCCAGGTCATCGCCGACGGTCAGGGCACCGCGTGGGCGCTGGGCGTGCGGGACTGCTCGGTGCAGCGGCGCAACCAGAAGATCATCGAGGAGTCCGCCTCGCCGGTGCTGGGAATCGAGCAGACGGCCGAGCTGAAGGCGTCGGCCGAGCGGCTCGCCGTGGCGGTCGGCTACTGCGGCGCCTGCACCGTCGAGTTCCTCTACCACCCCGGCGAGAAGCTGTTCGCCTTCCTCGAGGTCAACACCCGGCTGCAGGTCGAGCACCCGATCACCGAGATCACCACCGGCACCGACCTGGTCCGGCTGCAGCTGCACGTGGCCGGCGGCGGGAAGCTCGAGGGCCCCCAGCCGCCCGAGGCCGGTCACGCCGTCGAGGCCCGGCTCAACGCCGAGGACCCCGACCGCGACTTCGCGCCCGCCCCTGGCCGCATTGCCCGCCTGGCCCTGCCCACCGGGCCCGGCATCCGCGTCGACACCGGCGTCAGCGAGGGCGACACCATCCCGGCCGACTTCGACTCGATGATCGCGAAGATCATCGCCTACGGCCGCGACCGCGAGCAGGCCCTGGGCCGGCTGCGCCGTGCGATGGCCGACACCACGGTGATCATCGAGGGCGGCGCCACCAACAAGAGCTTCGTGCTCGACCTGCTCGACCAGCCCGAGGTGATCGACGCGAGCGCCGACACCGGCTGGATCGACCGCGTACGCGCCAAGGGCCGCCTGATCAGCCACCGGCACTCCGCGATCGCCCTGGCCGCCGCCGCGATCGAGGCCTACCAGGACGAGGAGGAGGTCGGCCGCCGGCGGCTGCTGTCCACCGCGCACGGCGGCCGCCCGCAGGTGCAGCACGACTCGGGCCGCCCGCTGGACCTCAAGCTCCGCGGCGTCGGCTACCGGGTGAGCGTGGCCCGGGTCGGGCACCGGCGCTTCCGCGTCGGGATCTCCGGCGGCGGCGACGTGCACCCGGCGGACGTCGAGGTGGAGCGGTTCGACGAGCACAGCGGCCAGATCGTGGTCAACGGCCGCCGGTTCCGGGTGGTGTCGGCCACGCACGGGCCGATCCACCTGGTCGAGGTCGACGGCGTGACGCACCGGATCAGCCGCGACGAGGGCGGCGTCGTCCGCTCGCCCGCCCCGGCGCTGGTGGTCGCGACGCCGCTGTCGGCCGGCGACGAGGTCGAGGCGGGCGCGCCGATCCTGGTGCTGGAGAGCATGAAGATGGAGACGGTGCTGCGCGCGCCGTTCCGCGCCCGCGTCCGTGAGTGCCCGGTGTCGGTGGGCAGCCAGGTCGAGACCGGCGCGCCGCTGATGCGCCTGGAGCCCCTCGCCGACGAGGGCCCCGAGGAGGAGGCCGCGGGCACCGTCGAGATCGACCTGCCCGCCGTGCCGTCGGACGTGTCCGCGGCCGACCGGGTCGAGCGCGGCCTGCAGGACCTGCGCGGCCTGCTGCTCGGCTTCGACGGCGGCCCCGACGACCGCAAGCAGGTGCTGGCGTCCTACCTGGACGCCCGCGCCGAGCTGGGCAGGCAGCCGATCGAGGGCGAGCTCGACCTGCTCACCGTGTTCGCCGACCTGGCCGAGCTGAGCCGCAACAAGCCGGGCGGCGCGCTCGACGTCGAGCCGGGCAACCCCGTGCACAGCCCGCGCGAGTTCTTCCACAGCTACCTGCAGAGCCTCGACGTCGAGCGCGCCGGCGTCACCCAGAGCTTCCAGGCCAAGCTCACCAGGGTCCTCGCCCACTACGGCGTCCACGACCTCGACCGCACGCCGGAGCTGGAGGCCGCGGTCTTCCGGATCTTCCTGGCCCAGCAGCAGATGAGCACCGGCGTCGCGATCGTGTCGGAGCTGCTGCGCCTTTGGCTGGCCGGCGCGCCGCCGTTCGAGTCGCTCAACGAGCGCGCCGGGCTCGGCCTGGAGCACCTGGTCGAGGCCACGCAGGTGCGCTTCCCCACGGTGTCCGACCTGGCCCGCGGCGTGGTGTTCCGCTGGTTCGCCCAGCCGCTGCTGCGCCGCAACCGCGCCAAGGTCTACGCCGCCGTACGCGACGACCTGCGCTACCTGGACGCCGACCCCGACGCGCCGGACCGCACCGAGCGGATCCAGGCCATGGTGGCCAGCTCCGAGCCGCTGGTCCGGCTGATCGGCCAGCGGATCGGCCGGCCCGGGCTGGACCACGCGCCGCTGCTGGAGGTGCTGACCCGCCGCTACTACGGCAACCGCGGGCTGTCCGAGGTCACCGCGCGCGAGGTGGCGGGCTGCCCGTTCGTCACCGCCGAGCGCACCGGCGCGGACGGCGTGACCCGCGTGGTCACCACCGCGGTCGACATCGCCGCCCTGGCCGCGGCCATCGGCGCCGTCGACACGTTCGCCGCCGATGGAGGGCTGGTCGCCGACCTCTACGTCACCTGGGAGGACCAGCCGGACGCCGACGCCATGGCGGCGCGGATCGGGCAGCTCCTCGCCGAGCACTCGCGGCCCGCGGGCGTCAGCCGGGTCACCACCACCGTCGTCGGCACCAGCGGCGCCGTGATGCATCACCACTTCACCTTCCGCCCCGACGGCGCGGGCTTCGCCGAGGACCGGCTGATCCGCGGCCTGCACCCGCAGATCGCCGAGCGCCTGCAACTGCAGCGGCTGCGCGAGTTCGACCTCACCCGGCTGCCGTCGGCCGACGAGGAGGTCTACCTGTTCAAGGCCGTGGCGCGGAGCAACCCGGCCGACGAGCGGCTCATCGCGATGGGCCAGGTCCGCGACCTGACGCCGCTGCGCGAGGCCGACGGCAGGCTGATCGCGCTGCCCGCCGTGGAGGACGCGCTCACCGCGGGCCTCGACGCGATCCGCAACATCCAGGCGCAGCGCCCCCAGAACAAGCGCTTCGACACCAACCGGATCATGATGTACGTCTGGCCGTCGACCGAGCTGTCCACCGACGAGCTCAACATGCTGGTCCAGCGCATCCTGCCGACCACGGCGGGCGCGGGGCTGGAGGAGGTCCAGTTCGTGGCCCGCCAGCGCAACGCCGCCGGCGAGCTGGCCGAGGTCGCCGTGCGGATCACCCTCGACCCGGGCCACGGCGCGAGCCTCGACGTCGGCAAGCCGTCGACGGAGCCGGTCCAGCCGCTGGACGACTACCGCCAGAAGGTGCTGCGTGCGGCCCGGCGCGGAAACGTCTACCCGTACGAGCTGACCGGCCTGCTCGCCGGGCCGGAGGGCAGCTTCGCCGAGCACGACCTCGACGCGGGCGGCGCGCTCGTGCCGGTCGACCGGCCCAAGGGCAAGAACTCCGCGGCGATCGTGGCGGGCGTCGTCACGACGCCGACCGAGCGGCACCCCGAAGGCGTCACCCGCGTGGTCCTGCTCGGCGACCCGACGAAGGCGCTCGGCGCGCTGTCGGAGCCCGAGTGCTCGCGGGTGATCGCCGCCCTCGACCTCGCCGAGCGGATGCGGGTCCCGCTGGAGTGGTACGCGCTGTCGGCCGGCGCGCGGATCTCCATGACCTCGGGCACCGAGAACATGGACTGGGTCGCGGCCGCGCTCAAGCGGATCGTCACGTTCACCCAGGACGGCGGCGAGATCAACATCGTGGTCGCCGGGATCACCGTCGGCGCCCAGCCGTACTGGAACGCCGAGGCCACGATGCTCATGCACACCAAGGGCATCCTGGTGATGACGCCGGACTCGGCGATGGTGCTCACCGGCAAGCAGTCACTCGACTTCTCCGGCGGCGTGTCGGCCGAGGACAACTTCGGCATCGGCGGTTACGACCGCGTCATGGGGCCGAACGGCCAGGCGCAATACTGGGCGCCCAACCTGCCGGCCGCCCGCGACGTGCTCATGGCGCACTACGACCACACCTACGTCGTGCCCGGCGAGACGGCGCCGCGGCGGGCGCACACCATCGACCCGGCCGACCGCGACATCACCGAGTTCCCGCACACGATCGACGGCAGCGACTTCGCCACCGTCGGCCAGATCTTCTCCGCCGAACACAACCCCGACCGCAAGAAGCCGTTCGACATCCGCACGGTGATGCGTGCCGTGTCCGACCAGGACCACCCGGTGCTGGAGCGCTGGGCGGGCATGGCCGACGCGGAGACGTCCGCCGTGCAGGACGTGCACATCGGCGGCCGGCCGGTCTGCCTGATCGGCATCGAGTCGCGCTCGGTGCCGCGGCGCGGCTTCCCGCCCACCGACGGCCCCGACACCTACACCGCGGGCACGCTGTTCCCGCGGTCGTCGAAGAAGACCGCGCGGGCGATCAACTCCGCGTCCGGCAACCGGCCGCTGGTGGTGCTGGCCAACCTGTCCGGGTTCGACGGCTCGCCGGAGTCGATGCGCAAGCTCCAGCTGGAGTACGGCGCGGAGATCGGCCGGGCGATCGTCAACTTCGACGGGCCGATCGTGTTCTGCGTGATCTCCCGTTACCACGGCGGCGCGTTCGTGGTGTTCTCCAAGGCGCTCAACCCGAACATGACCGTGCTGGCGCTGGAAGGCTCGTTCGCCTCGGTGCTCGGCGGCGCCCCGGCCGCCGCCGTGGTGTTCTCCGGCGAGGTGAACAACCGCACCGCGACCGACCCGCGGGTGACCGAGCTGCAGACGCGGGTCTCGGCGGCCAGCGGCGCCGAGCGGGCGGCGCTCAACGCCCAGCTCGCCGAGGTGCAGGCCGCCGTCCGGGCGGAGAAGCTCGGCGAGGTCGCGGCGGAGTTCGACCGGGTGCACAGCATCCAGCGCGCGGTCGAGGTCGGCTCGGTGGACGCGATCATCAGCGCCGCCGAGCTGCGACCGCGGATCATCGAGGCCATCGAGCGGGCGATGGCCTGACCTTCACCCGGCCCCGTCAGCGGGGGTCACGGCGCCCGGCTCCGTCAGCGGGGGTCACGGCGCAGCGGATGATCGGACGGGACCTCGACCAGCACGATGCGGTGCCCGTCGGGGTCCTCGATCCACAGCTCGATGAGGCCCCACGGCTCCAGCCGCGCCTCACGCACCACCGTGACCCCCGCCTCCCGGAGCCGTCCCTCCTCCTGCGCCACATCGCGTACCTGCAGCCACAGCGACAGCCCCGAGACGGCGCCGTCGTCGGAGTGCCCGGAGATCTCCAGGAACCCCTGGCCGAGGAAGAAGACCACGCCCGGGTGGTCGGCGGGGCCGAACTCGCGGTAGACGGCCAGGCCGAGCGTCTCGCGGTAGAAGCCGAGACTCCGGGCGAGATCCTTCGGACGCAGCAGGACTCGATTGCTCAGCACCTCCATGCCCGACCTGTTCCCCGTCGGACCGGCGGAAACGCGGCATCACGGTCTCGTCCCTGGAGCAGGGCCTGGCCGAACGCGTCCGTCAGGCCGACACGCTGCGCTCCCTCAGCCGGGAGAGCCCACCGCGTAGGCCCTGATGACGGTCTGGGTGAGGCCGGTGCCGGCGGCGTCCGCCACCTTCACCCGCAGCGACACGTGCCCGGGCGTGCGCGGGTTGGGCACCATGGCGGTCCACCCCGAACCCGTTCCGACCACCGGGACCGGCCGCCAGGTCGTGCCGTCGTCACCGGACATCTCCAGCCGGACCTGCTCGACCGGCGGCCGGAGGGCTCCCGGGGTGCGTTCCAGCCTCATGGGCAGCGGGGTCGTCGAGCCGGGCACGGCGCGGTTGAGGTCGTCGAGCCCGGCGGGGGCGTACCGCATCGCCATCAGCGGCAGCGGCCGCTCGCCCGCCGTGTGCGACGACCGTACCGTCCAGACCGTGTCCACCGTCGTGGACAGCGTCGAGTGCGGCACCTCCCGGCGCATGGACGAGCTGATCGTGTACGTGGCGGCCCCGGCGGGCAGCTCGGCGCGCAGCACGCACGCCTGCGCATCCCCGAGCACGCAGCCGGCGAGATCGGCCTTGGCCAGGACCTGCCCCTTGGCGGTGACGGTGACGGCGCCCGTGGCCGCGGCGTCCGTCCCGGCCCGCCCGGCGCCCCCGTCGGCGAACAGGCCGCCGGCGGC
>NZ_JBSFTC010000320.1:0-11792 GCF_053590415.1 Nonomuraea sp. NPDC003201 | reverse complement strand
CCCGGCCCCGTTCACGTCCAGGCACTTGCCGCCATAAACCCGCAGCTCACCGGAGCTGGTGGAGGTCCACTGCTGGTTGGCCTGGCTGTTGCAGTCCCAGATCTGCGCCTGCGCGCCGTTGGCCTGCGAGGCTCCGCTGATGTCCAGGCACCGCCCAGACCCCGCACCCTTGAACGCACTCGTGCTCCCCGAAGGCTGGCCCTGGGGGCCGGCGGACGCCATCACGGCCTGGGCGCCCGCGGGCCAGGCGCCGTTGGTGACGGTGACGTTGTTGTTCACCACATTGCCGCGGTCGCCGTTGGTCACGTTGGTGCTGCCGTTGGTCGACCAGTTGCCGGTGACGGTGAAGTTCCCCATGTTCTCGCCGCCCCAGTAGTTGGCGGTGGCCCAGGTGCCGGTGTTCGACAGCACGTTGCCGGTGACGCTGTAGTACTTGGAGCCCTCGTCGAAGTAGATCCCGAACCAGCCGTTGGTCCGCAGGCAGTGGTTGCCGCTGATCACCGCGTTCGGGTTCCACGACAGCGTGTAGATACAGCCCCCGTCGGTCATCTGCTGCATGACGTCATGCACGTAGTTGCCGATGAGCTTGTTGCCGGACGCGGTGGTGGGCGTGGTGTAACGCGGCTGGTAGTTGTACAGGCCGCGGTTGGCGTACTGGTTGCTGCCGCCCGGCTCGTTGGCGCCCCAGCCGTACCCGACCGACATGCCGGTGTACGGCAGGTTGTAGACCTCGTTGTGTGACACGTCGGTGTTGGTGACGTAGGTGGTCAGGACCGAGACGATGCCCCGGTAGTCCAGGCCGAGGTCATGGATGCGGTTGTTGCTGACGGTGATGTTCCGGTTGACCATCCGCTGGTCACTGGGGTGGTGCGCGTCGGCGCGCACGCCGCCCACCACGATGCCGCCGGCCGAGCTCTGGGCGATCTCGGACCGGGTGACCGTGATGTCGCCGGCGCCCAGGCCGACACCGCTGGCGTGCGCGTTGGCGTCGTTGCCGATGCCCACGGCCGTCTGGCCGAGGTTGACGAACCGGGAGTCGGTGAAGGTGATGTTGCCGGCCGCGGACACCTGCACGGCTGCCGGCATCTGCTGCCAGTTCGGCCGCGCGGCCTCGAACTGCTGGCACCCCTCCTGGCAGGAGGTCAGCCTGTCGGCGGGCCAGTTCCAGTTGCCCGCGATGTAGGCGCCGGTCTGCTGGTCCGCGTAGCCCTGGTTGCTGCTGGGCCCGAGCCAGGTCGTGCCGGAGAAGGTGATCCCGCTGAACGTGATGTGGTGCGCGGGCGCGTCGTAGGTGCCCCCGACGTTCACCAGGGACTGGAGAATCGGGAGCTCGACACTGACGTTGCTCATGTTCTGCCCGGCAGCCGGGATGTAGTACAGGACGCCGGTGCCGGGGTTGATGTACCACTCCCCCGGCGCGTCCAGGAACTCGTAGGCGTTCTCCAGGTACAGCGGACCCGCCCGGTGCGGCTGCGTGAAGGTGTCGTACCCGAAGGTGTTGTTGTTCCAGCCGGGCTGCTGCATCGTGATGAAGTTCCCGCTGATGCCCTGCACCGTCACGTAGCGGTCCGTGAACGAGCCCACGCTCTCCATCTCGACCCGGTTCTGGTTGGCGAGGTTGTTCAGATAGCTCAGGGCGCTGTTGCCGAACCTCAGACCGGTGGTGGTGGCGGTGAAGTCGGACCTGTTCACGGTCGTGCGCGCCCGTGTGGCGAGGGCGCCGTTGACGTACAGCTGCCGGGTGTCGATCCCCGCGCCGACGTCGGCGCGCCAGATGTTCTTCCCTGAATCGGCCACGGTCCATCCGGTGACCGCTTTGGCCCCGCTGATGACGGGACGGGCGCCCGCCGCGGCCTGCCATTTGACGGCGTAGCCGTTGTTCCCGGAATCGGCGGCGGTCAGCCGGAAGGGCGCGGACAGCCGGTACACCCCGTCGGCCAGTTCGACGACGATGTCCCCGGACATGGCGGCGTTCTGCGACCGTACCGCCGTCTGCGCCGCGGACAGCGAGCACGGCTGGGTGGAGGTGCAGGCGGTGCCGGTGCCGGCGGGTGACGCGTAGAGGGTCGTGGTGGCCGCGAGGGCCGGGGTGGCGGGGGCGACGAGGGTGAACGCCGCGGCCAGCGCCGCGACGATGCCGATCAGGAACGGTCTCAGCGCCGTGACGGGCGAAGATGACTGCACAGTGGTTCCTTTGGGGGGTACGGGTGTGGCCAGGTCACGCCCTGCTGCTCAGGCAGGTGACACCCTTCTGAGGGTCTTCGCCTCTAATTACGTTGTGAGTATTGATACCCGTCAAGACCTTAAGCCCGCTTATTTCATCCTTTGCACACAAAGGATCCGGCCACGGTTAGCCGTTTTGCGCCATTCACCAGCATGAATTCCCGCACCGCGGACACCCGCGGTCGATCGATTTCATATGAACCGTTCAGATGTGTCGTACTCATGGTCCCAGCGCCTGAGGCCCTGGGAGGGAACCCTCATCAGTCATACTTTGCAGGGAACGGCGAGGAGGAAGCACGGTGACCGACACCCCGCGCGAGAGCGGATACCGGCCGGGCTACGAGGTGGCGGCCGAGCAGGTGCTGGAGTTGATCGTCCGGCTCGGCCTGCGTCCGGGCGACCGCATGCCGACCGAGATCGAGCTGGCCCGGCAGCTGGGCACCAGCCGCACGGTGGTACGCGAGGCGGTGAAGCTGCTCTCCGCGCTCGGCCGGGTACGCGCCCAGAAGGGCCGCGGCCTTTACGTGGCCGACGACGAGGGGATGTTCGGCACCGGGCGCTGGGCCTCCTTCTTCCTCCCGACCGACCTCGACCACGTCTACATGCTGTTCGAGTTCCGCCGGGCGCAGGAGATGGAGACCAGCAGGCTGGCCGCCCGCCGCGCCACCCCCGCGGAGCTGAGGGCCATCGAGGAGGCGGCCGGCCTGTGCCGCCACGGCTTCGAGACCGGGCAAGAAGACCTGTTCAACCAGGGCGACGACACCTTTCACACCGCCATCGCCACGGCCTCGCACAACATGTTCCTCCAGGTGGCGGTGCGGGAGGCCCGCAGGCTGCAGGCGCAGTCCAACCTCATCGGGCTGAGCGGCTCGGTGGGCGGGCACGCCGCCAAGGCCGTCGAGGAGCACGACGCCATCTACCGGGCCATCCGCGCCGGCGACCCGGAAGCGGCCGCCCAGGCCGCGGCCACGCACATCGACAACACCCTCGACGACTACCGGAGAGAGATCCAGCAGCGCCTCTTCTCATCCCAGTGATCCGGCCGACCGAACCGGTTCGCCCAGCCGGGAATCGACGGACCTGATCAGCCGAGCCTGCGGCGGATGAACGTTTCATCGAGCCCCACCACGAGTGCCGCCGGGCAGGGCTTCCGTACAGGGCGGAGCCTTGACAGGCGGTCAACCCGTCGTATGTGCTTCGCTGTACACCGCTGCCTCCCCCTACGCACTATGTTGGCGAATCGATTCGAACCGGTCTCAGAGCGCGGCTGTCTCCGTCTCGCCCTACCTCCAAGGAGTACGACATGCAGCCTTCATCCGTTCCCTTATCGGGCTCCCGGGCGGCCGTCGTCGCAGCCGTGGTGGCGGCGCTGGCGATCCTCTTGGCCACCGCCCTGACCTGGTCGGCACCGGCCTCGGCAGCGACCACGCCACTGGTGGGCGTGGGGTCGGGGCGGTGCCTGGACGTCAGCGGAGCCTCGCAGACGAACGGCGCGCAGGTGCAGATCTGGGACTGCAACGGGCAGCCCGGCCAGCAGTGGACGTCGACCACCGCGGGTGAGCTGCGGGTGTACGGCAACAAGTGCCTGGACGCCTACGGCGCCGGCACCGCCGACGGCACCAGCGTGATCATCTGGGACTGCAACGGTCAGAACAACCAGAAATGGCGCCTCAACGCCGACGGCACCATCACCGCGGTCGGCGCGAACAAGTGCCTGGACGTCTCCGGGTACGGCACCGCCAACGGCACCAAGGTGCACATCTGGACCTGCCATGGCGGCACCAACCAGAAGTGGACCACCGGAGCCGAGCCCACCCCAACGCCGACCCCGCCGCCGGCCGGCGCGCGCCCGTGCGACATCTACACCTCCGGCGGCACGCCGTGCGTGGCCGCGCACAGCACGACACGGGCGCTCTACGGCTCGTACAACGGCAACCTGTACCAGGTCAGGCGCTCCTCCGACAACACGACCAGGAACATCGCCGTGCTGACCGCGGGCGGTGTCGCCGACGCCGCGGCCCAGGACTCCTTCTGCACCGGCACCACGTGCGTCGTGACCGTCGTGTACGACCAGTCCGGGCGGGGCAACGACCTGTGGTACCAGGGCTCCAGCGTGGTCCCCGGCTCCCCCCAGAGCAGGCCCGCGATCGCCACCACCGAGTCGCTCACCGTCGGCGGCGGCAAGGCGTACTCGCTCTACATCAACCCCGGCAACAGCTACTGGCGGGACGGCCACCTGACCGGCGTGCCCACCGGCAGCGCACCCGAGGGCATGTACATGGTCACCAGCGGCACCCACGTCAACGGCGGCTGCTGCTTCGACTACGGCAACAGCGAGACGACCAGGAAGGCCGACGCCGCCGGCGCCATGGACGCCATCAACTTCAGCACCCAGTGCTGGTTCGGCGGCTGCCAGGGAACCGGCCCCTGGGTCCAGGCCGACCTCGAATGGGGCCTCTACCCCGGCGGCAGCCAGTCCTGGAACCCCAACCAGCGGGCCTTCCCCCACAAGTTCGTCACCGCCACGCTGAAGAACAACGGCACCAGCCGGTTCGCCATGAAGGGCAGCAACGCGCAGTCCGGCAGCCTGTACACCCTGTACGACGGGCAGCTCCCCAACGGCTACAGCCCGATGAAGAAGCAGGGGGCCATCATCTTGGGCAGCGGCGGTGACTGCTGCAAGCCCGACGGCGGCGCCAACCTCAGCGCCGGAACCTTCTACGAAGGAGCCATGGTCGCCGGCTATCCCACCGACGCCACGGAGAACGCCGTCCAGGCCAACATCATCGCCGCCGGCTACCGCTGACCCGGTCCCTCGGCACACCGAACGCCGGCCACCTACTCGTGAGGGGAGGCGGTGGCCGGCGTACGAACGAGCCCGAGCCCGCGCCTTCGGGGTAGGTGTCGCGCGAGTTCAGCCACCCGGAGCCCGCGCCGGCGTCGGCCAGGGTGCTAGACCTGATGGAAGCCGCCGTTGACCGCCAGCAGCCGTCGTCCGGCGGGTTCCGGACGGATGTTGGGGCCCTCGGCGGCCCTGGCGTTCGGCTTGCGGGTGCACGCGTTGATCGCGTGCTCGTCGATCGTGATGCCGAGACCGGGCGAGTCTCCAAGGATGAACGCGCCGTCCTCGACGTCCAGGTCGAGCGACAGTCCGAGTGGCGGGTGCAGGTCCTGCAACTCGCTGGCCAGATGGTTCGGCACCGACGTCGCGGCGTGCAGCAGCGCGACCGGCGTGGTCCCGATCGGGCTGACCGGCAGCTCATGGGCGTGCGCCAGGGTGGACACCCGGAGGAAGTGGGACACCCCCCAGACCGCGGCCGTCTGGACGATGTCGACGGCCCCCGCGGCCAGCAGCGGACGGAACTGCTCGAGCCCGGTGAGGTTCTCCCCCGTGGCGACGGAGGCGCGGATCCCGCGGCCGACCACGGCCAGGCCTTCGGCGTCCCACCGCCGGACCGGCTCTTCGATCCACGTGAGGTCCAGGGTGCGTTCGAGCTCGCAGACGTGCCGGACCGCCTGCTTGCGGGTCCAGGCCTCGTTCACGTCGAGCATCAGGCCCGGCCGCGATCCGTGCCCGGCCTCGGTCAGGACGTCCCGTACCAGTGTCAGGCGGTGCCGGTCGCGTTCGATGTCGAGGCCGCCCTTGATCTTGGCCGCGCGCAGACCGCGCTCGGCGTAGACCTGGTAGACGGAGACGAGTTCGTCGTCGGTCAGGCCGATGTCGAGGCCTGAGGCGTAGGCGGGCACCCGCCGGTCGCGTCCGCCCAGCAACCGCCAGAGCGGTTCACCGGCCAACTGTGCCTTGATGTCCCACAGGGCGGTGTCGAGTGCGCCGATCGTGCCGAACACGGCGCCGGCGTGGCCCGCTTTGAAGGTCCGCCGCAGCATGCGGTCGTAGAGCGCCGTCACGCCGCGCGGATCCTCGCCCTCGATCGCGGCGAAGACGGCCTCGATCTCGACGTGCGGCCCGAGGCCGATACCGGTGATCCCCTCGTCGGTGTCCACCATGACGAGCGGCACCGACACCACTCCGTCGGCGAAGACGCCGTTGGCGTCACCGACGGGACGGCCCCATTCCTGGACCGTCGTCGTGGTCCGATACCCCGTGATCCGCATGTCAGCCCTTCGTGGAACCGGCGGTGACGCCGTCGGCGATCTGGCGTTGGAGGAACAGATAGATCATCAGCACGGGTACCGCCGCGATCAGGACCCCCGAGGCGAAGGTGGGGATGTCGTCGGAATACTGTCCGCGCAGCGCGTTGACCCCGATCATGAGGGTGCGATGCTCGGGCGACGGCATCATGAGCAGGGAGATGAGCACGTCGTTCCAGCAGAACAGGGCGTCGAGAATGCCGACCGACAGCAGCGCCGGAACGCCCAGCGGGAGCATGATCCGCCGGTACACGCCGTACACCGTGTTCCCGTCGATCCTGGCCGCGTCGACGATCTCCGCAGGAATGGTCCTGTAGTGGCTCGTCATCAGGAAGACGGTGAAGGGCAGGAACTGCGCGACGTAGGCCAGGATCAGTCCCGGATAGGTGTCGATGAGCCCGCTGTCGGCCATGACCCTGGTGAGCGGCACCATGATCACCTGGAACGGGACGAACAGCCCCGCGAGACAGCCCAGGAAGATCACCGAAGAACCGCGAAAGCGCAGCTGGCTCAGCGCGAAGCCCGCCATCGACCCCAACAGCAGCAGCAGGGCCACGGCGAATGCCACGATGACGAACGAGTTGACGAAGAACCGTGCCATTCCGGCGCCGGCCCAGGCCTCGGCGAGGTTGTCCCAGCGCAGGGAACCCGCCGGGGAGAACCGGTCGAGGACGTAGTCGCGCCGGGTCTTCATCGCGACGTTGGCGGTGAACACGAGAGGATAGATCGTCGCCAATGCGAGGACGGCCATCGGAACAGCGGCCACCCACCTGGCCAGACGCCTGCCGGGCATCAGTCCTGCCTCCCCGTGCGGCGGAGCAGAGTGATCTGCAGGAGCCCCACCACGAGCATGACGACGAAGAGGACCGTCGAGGCGGCCGAGGCGAGCGCGGGCCGGTTCATCTGTCCCTGCTGGTGCCAGATGTAGTACTCCGGCAGGTAGGTCGACCCCTCCGGGCCCCCGCTGGTCATGACGAAGAGCAGGCCGAACATGGACGTCAGCATCCCGATCATCGTGGTCACGAAGACGAACTGAATGGTGCGCGTCAGGCTCGGGATGATCACGTGCCAGATGGTCTGGCGGAGCGACGCGCCGTCCACGCGGGCGGCGTCCAGCAGCGAGGCGTCCAGGGTGCTGAAGCCGGCGAGGAACACCACCAGGGCCATCCCGAACGTCGCCCATACGTGCACGCCGACAACCGTGAACATGGCGATGCCCGGATCGCCGAGCCAGTCGACCGGGCCGACGCCGACCGCCCCGAGGACGGCGTTCAACGGGCCGTCGAACCCGAGCATGAGATTGAAGATCGCACCGACGATCACCGGCGAAAGCACGGCCGGGAAGAAATAGACGCTGCGGTAGACCCGGTGACCCGGCACGCGCAGATAGATGAAGGTCGCGAGCAGCCCCGGAATCGCCACCGCCACGGGAAGCAGCAGCACCAGCAGCCCGACGTTGCGCAGCGAGGTGCGGAACAGCGGGTCGCCGGCCAGCTCCAGGTAGTTGCCCAGGCCGACGGGGGTTCCGTTGAGCTCGCCGTCACCCGTGAAGGAGAAGTTGACCCCCAGGACCAGCGGCCACAGCCGCAGGACCACGATGATCAGTACGGCCGGGGCCACCAGGACGTAGGGCGCGAGGCGCTCCGCGCGCCCTCTACGGGCGTCCCGGCGGCGTCCCCGGTGCTTGACGGTCCCTCCGCCGGCCGGCACGGAGCCGGCCGGGCGGACCAACGGGGACGGACTTCCGATCGGCACGCGGTCAGCCCGCCCGGTCGGAGGCGGCCAGCTGCTCCACAGCCTTGTCCACGGTGGTCGACCCGCTCAGGAGCTGCTGGGACAGTCTTCCCATCAGGTCCAGGGTCTTGGAGGACAGCGCCACGTGCAGGGCGGGCTTGCCGGTCTTGATCTCGGACGCGATCGTGGCGACGGCCGGGCCGGCCTGCGAGAAGTCGATCGTCGTGTCGGACGCGATCGCGCCGGCCTTGGAGTAGAACGCCGTCAAGGCGTCGGTCGAGGTCAGGGATCGCACCAGATCGGCGGCCAGCGCGGGGTCCTTCGTCCACTTGGCGACCGCGTAGCCGATGCCGCCGTCGTACGGAAGGCTCGGAGTGGCTCCGTTGGTGACGACGGGGGCCCGCATGACGCCGATCTTGTCGGGCGGCAGGAACTCGCCGAAGTCCTTCCAGTGCCCGATGTCCGACATCAGCCCGATGATGTGCGCGGCCTTACCGGTCTCGAAGACCCTGAAGATGTCGGTGAACATCGCGGTGGAGTTGGCGCCGTCGTTGTTCAGCCCCTTGTCGCCGGCGTCCTTCCACAGCTCGAAGATCCGCCTCACGTGAGGAGAGGTCCAGTCACGCTTCCCGGCGATCCAGTCGTCGTACTCCTGAGGCGTCAGGATGCCGGATCCGAGGCCCGACAGGAAGAACTGGATTCCGGCGCCTTCCTTGTTGCCGAGCGCGAAGCACGTGGCCCCGGTCGCCTTCTTGATGGCGGCGCAGCCGCTGACGAACTCGTTCCAGGTCTTGGGCGGGTTCGCCGGGTCGAGGCCGGCCTTCTCGTAGAGCGTCTTGTTGTAGTAGATCGGGTGTCCCTGCAGGGTCACCGGTGCGGCGTAGATCTTGCCGTCCTTGCTGAACGCGTCCCAGCCCGCCAGCCGGCTCTTGTCCTCGGCCACGTACTGGTCCAGCGGAAGGAGCGCGGTGACCCGGTCGCGGATCTGCCCTCCCCCGTTGAAGAGCATGACGTCGGGCCCCTTGCTGGACTGGATGGCCGTGCCGAGCAGGGTGTAGTACTGGTCGAACGGCTGGGAGACGAACTCGACGGTGACTCCCGGATGCCGCTTGGCGAAGTCGGCCTTCGCCTTCTCGATGTAGGCGGCGGCGGCCGGTTCACCGGACTTCCAGTCCCAGACCACGATCTTCTGCTGCTTCTGTGTCGAGTCCCCGGACGGGGACTGGGTCCGGGCCGCGCTCCCGCAACCGGCCAGGACCAGCGCGGCGACCATCAAGGCCGACCACAATGCTCGCTGCTTCATTGCTGCCCGCTTTCCGAGGACCGCTGGACCAGGCGCAAACATAATTCGTATGACGTATAACGTCAATAGGGCTCACGTATACTGACGCGGTGGCGCGCCAGGAGGGGTCTATGACGACATCGCAGGAAACGCCTGGCAGCGTCCCGGCGCCACCGGCCTGGGTGCGACGTCCTGCCAGTCTCGCCAGAGCGGTGACAGCCGAGCTGGTGGAGCGCATCGTTCGCGGGGTGCACCCGCCGGGGACATCGCTGCCCCCCGAACCCGCGCTCTGCGAGGCCTTCTCCGTGAGCCGCACCGTCGTCCGGGAAGCGGTGAAACTCCTGCAGGAGAAGGGGCTGGTGCGGGTCCGTCAGGGCTCCGGCACCATGGTGACCCCGCCGACGATGTGGGACATGCTCGACGAGCTCGTCCTCGCCGCGACCATCGCCGAGGAAGAGAGCCTGGCGATCCTCGACGACCTCGTCGTCACACGGCGGGTGCTGGAGTCCGACATGGCCAACGTCGCCGCCCGCCTGGCCGGGCCGGACACCGTGGAGCAGCTGCGGGCATTGGTGGATCGGATGGACGAGCTCGTGGACGACCCGGTCACGTACGCCGAAAGCGACCGCGCCTTCCACGACACGATCATGCAGGCGTCGGGAAACCGCATCGCTCGGGGCGTCGTACGGGCGCTGGAAAGCCAGGTCATCAACACCGCCCGATACCTGGGCCGGACCGAGCGGGCGCTCTGCGTGGCGTCGAACCTCGGCCACCGCCGCATCTACGAAAGCATCGCCGCCCACGATCCCGGGGGCGCCGCCGAGGCGATGTTCAACCACATCACCGAGGCCTGGATCGTCCGCCGCAGCGGACCGGCCGACCCCGTGCGGCTGCGGCGTTAGCGCCCGTTCGCGTCCTCGGAACCGATTCGATCGAGGGCCGTGAAAGTTTCATCGCGGCACGTCAGTGGCGGCCACGGCCGCTTCTCCTGGTCAGACGCCAGAGCGACGGGGTCGTCTCAGGCGCGGGCCCCCAACGTCGAGAAGGCCGATCCTTGACAGGTCTTGTCACGGTCATATTTGCTCCGCTGCACCATCGCCTCCAGCCGCCAGGAAGAAAGGAGATCCCATTGCTGCGGCGTTGAGTGAGCGCTAACACTTCCAATGCCCGCACCCCCGGAAAAGGTGGTGGAAGTGGCTTCCCTTTTACGTTTTTCACCCCCAAGAACGGCAAAGGAATTCGCGTGATGTCGAGGCTCAGGTACCTCTTCACCGCTATCGCGTCCGCTGTACTGCTCATCGTCCTGGCCACGGTGCATACGGCGCTGGGCGACAGCGCGCCCCCGTCCCTCGCACAACGGAGCGCCCTCGCGGGCACCGCGGGATGCGGCAAGACCCCGACGCTGAGAAGCGGTACGCAGTCGATTACGACCAGCGGGAAAAATCGCAGCTACATTCTGAGAATTCCGGACAACTACAACAACAATAACCCCTACAGGTTGATCTTCGGATTCCACTGGAATGGCGGAACCGCCAACGATGTCGACGGGGGCGGAACCAGCGGGTACCCCTGGTCCTACTACGGGCTCAGGGCATTGTCGAACAACACCGCCATCTTCGTCGCGCCCCAGGGCTTCAACAACGGCTGGGCCAACTCGGGCGGTGAGGACGTCACCTTCGTCGACGACATGATCCGGCGGATCGAGGCGGACCTCTGTGTGGACACCTCCCAGCGCTTCGCCATGGGCTTCAGCTACGGCGGCGGCATGAGCTACGCGCTCGCGTGCGTCCGGGCGACGGTCTTCCGCGCGGTGGCGGTCTACTCCGGCGGCCAGCTCAGCGGGTGCAGCGGCGGCAACGAGCCCATCGCGTACATCGGGCTGCACGGCCTCAGGGATCCGGTGCTCAACATCTCCGCGGGCCGGTCGCTGCGTGACAGGTTCGTCAGGAACAACGGCTGCACGCCCCAGAACCCGCCGGAGCCGGCGCAGGGCAGCCTGACGCACGTCGTCACCAACTACTCGGGGTGCCGGGCGGGGTATCCGGTCGCATGGGCGGCGTTCGACGCCGGCCACACCCCCGGTCCCGTGGACGGGAAGCCCGGCGACCTGGAACCCGGCGAGAAATCCTGGACCAGGCCAGTGGTGTGGAACTTCTTCACGCAGTTCGGAGGCGGCGACCCGAACCCGACGCCGACCCCCACGGTTGATCCGCCAGCTGCGGGCGCGCTCAAGGGTGCGGCGTCGGGCCGGTGCCTGGACGTCAGCGGAGCCTCGCAGGCCAACGGCGCGCAGACGCAGATCTGGGACTGCAACAGCCAGGCCAACCAGCAGTGGACCTCCACCAGCTCCGGTGAGCTGCGGGTCTACGGCGGCAAGTGCCTGGACGTGAACGGGGCCGGC
>NZ_JBSFTC010000319.1:0-11826 GCF_053590415.1 Nonomuraea sp. NPDC003201 | reverse complement strand
GCCGTGGTCTGCCTGGCCTGCTGGGCGTCGCGGCCGACGAACGGCTCGGGCTCCAGCGGCGGCGGCTCGACGGCCGCGGCCGGCCTGGGGGGCCAGGTGTCGGTGACCGGCGCGGCGGGCCGCGCGGGGCGCGCGGTGACGGCCAGGTCCAGCTCCGGGGACTGCGCCAGGATGTCGGACTCCAGCTTGCGCAGCGCGGGCCCCGGGTCGATGCCCAGCTCGTCGGCCAGGATGTTCCTGGCCCGGCGCAGCGCGGCCAGCGCGTCGCCCTGCCGCCCGCAGCGGTAGAGGCCCAGCGCCAGCAGCCGCCAGCCCTCCTCGCGCAGCGGGTTTTCGGTGGTGAGCGCCTCCAGGTCGGGAACGGTCTCGGCGTGCAGGCCGAGCCGCAACCCGGTGTCGGCGTGCCGCTCGCGGGTCACGAGGCGCAGCTCCGCCAGCCGGTTGACCTCGGCCTCCGCCCACGACTGGTCGGCGAAGTCGGAATAGGGAGTGCCGCGCCACAGGCCCAGCGCCTTCTCCAGACGGCCTCGGGCGGACTGCGGATCTCCCTCCTCGAGGTGCTCGCCCGCCGCGCGGACGAGCTGCTCGAACTTGAGCGCGTCGACCTGGTCGGAGGCCACCCGCAACGCGTAGCCGGACGCGACCGTCACCAGCAGCCGGTTGGGCCCCCCGCGCGGGCGGCCGGGCTCCAGCACCCGGCGCAGGCGCGAGATGTAGACCTGCAGGCCCGACTGCGCGCCCTTGGCCCCGTCGTCATCCCACAGATCGTAAAGAAGCGTGTCAACGGGCACGACCTGACCTCTGGCCACGAGAAGCCGGGCGAGGACGGCCCGCTGCCGCAACCCGCCGAGGTCGAGTTCGTCGTCGTGTTCGTACGCCTCGACTGGCCCCAGAACTCGGAACGCCACCATGTCAGCCGCCACGCTATGCGGGCCTAGGAATCACGCACAAGGTCTTTGATGGGTTTGGGATTGTCACTACTGGGCCTTCGAGATCGCGGACGGGGGCTCCGCCCCGGCGTTCCGGCCGTTGCGCCTGCGCAGGAGCGCCCATGCGCCCAGAGCCAGGCCGCCGAACGGGATCTCGATAGTGTAAGTCCAGAACCCGAAAAGCAGTGCGGTCGCGGTGGCCGGAGCGACTCCGACACCGAACCCTTCGGTGAGGAGGAGCACCACGCCGCCCTCCATGATCCCGGCCCCGCTGGGCGTGATCAGGACGGCGGTGAGCACGCGGGAGAGGGCGAAGACGGCGATCGACTGGGCGAACCCCGGCCAGGCGCCCGTCACCTGGAGGCACAGCGCCATGATCGACCACTGGAACCCCAGGAAGAACACCATCGCCAGCGACAGCCCGGGCCATCTCGACCTGACCACGCCGGCGGTGTCGGCACGCAGCTTGTGGAACGCGTCCGAGGCGTGGATCTTCAGCCGCAGCAGCCGGGTGACGCCGTCGAGCGCGCGGCCGAGCGCGACGGCGGCGCGGTCCCAGTAAAGAGCGACCGCGACGATCACGCAGAGCACGAGGATCGAGATCGCGCCCGTCCACCCGGCCTTGGCGACGGTGGGGTTGGGCGCCTCGCCGGCCGCCAGCAGCGCGATGATCCCGACCGCCGGCAGGATGAACCTGAACATCGTGTTCCAGATGCCGCTGACCAGCGTCATGACCACGATCGACCGGCTGGAGAAGCCCCAGCCCCTGGTCATCGCGAACGACACCGCCACGCCGACCGCCCCGCCGAACGGCAGCAGGTTGCTGACCGCGCTCCCGGCCGCATTGAGCGTGAGGCCCTGGAGGTTGTTGAGGCCGGGCAGGGAGTTGGTCAGCACGAACGTGTACGCCAGCAGGCTCAGCAGCCACAGCACGGTCATCAGCGCGATCTCGCCGGCGCCGAGCGTGCCGAAGACCTTGCCGATCTCGTGCCAGGAGACGGGCTTGCCGGTGAGCGTGCGCACGATCTGCGGAAGGTAGACCACGAGCAGCACGGCCAGCCCGAGCGACAGCACGGACAGCGCGATCTGGAGCCACTTGTTCTTCATCGGGGTCCAGTCTGACGGGTCGCCGGACGAGGATCCTCCTTCGGAGGAATCATTTCGGCCACTGGTCGAAGGGATGAGTGAGCCGGGTGCCCGGTGGCAGGTCGCGGCGGACGTACCACTCGGTGCCGAAGACGAGGCGGTAGATCGCGCGCGGGACCTTCAGCATGACGGCGAGCGTGCGGTCGCTGTCGCCGCCGCTGGCCTGGGAGGCGTGCGCGGCCATGGACGCCCGCTTCTGGCGGGTGTATTTCCTGACGTTGACCCGGTGGGTGATCGTCTCGCTCGACGAGTACGCGCTCTCGAACGTCCGTACGTCGAACTCCGGCGGGAACTTGTAGAACCGGCCCGCCAGCCGCAGCAGCCTGACCAGCGGATCGCGGTTGACGGTCGCCTCCAGGACGATCTCCGTCCCGGCGATCTTGGCCGCCCGTTTGCCCACCCGGTGCACCTGCACGTGATCGGGGTGCCCGTAGCCGCCCGCCGGATCGTAGATCGCCAGCAGGTCGGCCTCCTCCTCCTGCAGGATCGCGGCCAGCGCCTTGGCCGCAGCCTCGGTGTCGGCGTCGATGAAGGCGTTGTCGGGCCGCTCCTCGGCGATGCCGCCCTTGGGGCTCAGCCCCGAGTCGCCGTAGCCGAGACACTCCACGCGGGCGCAGCCGAGCAGCGCGGCCGACTCGTAGAGCTCCTTGAGCCTGGTCTCGCCGAGCGCCTCGCCGGGCTCCATCTCGGCCAGGCCGCGCTCGCCCGCGGTGGCCACCACGAGCACCACGCGGTGTCCCTCGGCCGCGAGCATCGCCATGGTGCCCGCCGTCAGCAGGGCCTCGTCGTCAGGGTGAGCGTGAAAGAACACTGCGGTACGTGGAGGCACACGCCCAGATTAGTCTGGGAGGGGTGCGGATCTTTCACGTGAGCGACTGTTACCTGCCGCGACTCGGGGGGATCGAGGTCCAGGTGGCCGATCTCGTGCGGATGCAGCGGGAGGCGGGACACGACGTCTCCGTGGCCACGGCGACGAGGGGCGAGCCACTGCCCGGGGTCCACCGGATCGTCGCCAGAATGCCGTTCGACCTGCCCGTTCACCCGTTCGGAGTGGGGCATCTCACGCGCCGGCTCACGTCCCTGCGCCCCGACGTGGTGCACGTGCACACGGGGGCGGTCTCGCCGTTCGCCTGGATGGGCGTGCGGGCCGCCGCGCGGGCCGGGCTGCCGTGCGTGGTGACCGTGCACAGCATGTGGGACCCGGTCACGCGGGCGCTCTACCGGCTGCTGCGGCTGGCGTTCGGCTGGCAGCGGTGGCGGCTGGTGGCGACCACGGTCAGCAACGCCGCCGCGGTCCCGATCCGCGCCGTGGCCGGGCCCGAGGTGCCGGTCCGGGTGGTCTCCAACGGCCTCGACCTGTCGGGCTGGGCGCCGCCGCCCGGCACGCCCGACCGGCGGGAAGAGGTGCACATCGTCGCTGTGGGCCGGCTGGCGCCGCGCAAGCAGCCCGTACGCCTGCTGAGGCTGCTCCAGGCGGCCAGACGGCGGGTGCCCGCCAGGATCCCCATGCGCGCCACCATCGTCGGCGACGGGCCGGCTCGCGGCCAGATGGAACGTTTTCTCGCCCGGCACGGCATGGCCGGCTGGGTCTCCCTGCCGGGCCGCTACACGCGGGAGCAGATCGCGAAGGTGCTGGAGGCGGCGGACGTGTTCGTGGCGCCCGCGCCGCGCGAGTCGTTCGGCATCGCGGCGCTGGAGGCGCGGGCCGCGGGGCTGCCGGTGGTGGCCAGGGCGCAGAGCGGGGTCGCCGACTTCGTCGCGGACGGCACGGAGGGGCTGCTCGGCCACACGCTCGGCGACCTGGCCCGCGCGGTGGCCCGGCTCTGCACGGACGCGGCGCTGCGCGAGTCGATCGCCGCGCACAACCGGGCGACCCCTCCGGCGGCGGGCTCGTGGCCGTCGGTCCTCGACGGGTTCGACCGGGCCTACGCGGAGGCGCTTCAGCCGCGCCGGAGCACCACGTAACCGTCGCGCTCGAACACCTTCGCGTACCCCTGGCCCTGCAGCGCGTCGACAGTGGCGCGCTGCTCGTCCGCCGAGCCGAAGGGGAACTCCCAGCGGGAGGTGTCGGCCACCACCCACGGCGCGCCGTGGGACTGGGCCGTCCAGAGCAGGACGGTGGTCCTGGAGGTCAGGGCGGGGCCGACGGAGTTGACCGCCTCGACGGTGACCCCGGAGGGCACCTTGCTCACGGCCTCGGCGGCGGCGGCCGCCTTGGGCTCCTGGTAGAAGGGCGGATGGTAGAGCTGGTCCAGCGCGAATCTGGGCACCAGGGTGATCGCGACCACGCAGACCGCCGTCGCCCAGGCGAGCTTGAGCGAGGTGTCGTCGGAGCGCTTCATCCAGCGCAGCAGCCTGGCCAGCCCGTCCACGCCCGCGCAGAAGAGGATGACCACGGTGAACGCGCTGTACTGGAAGTCGGCCTGCCACCACTGGGAGCGGTCGGACAGCATGCGCTCCAGCACGTGCGGCAGCGCCACCAGCGACAGCGGCGAGAGCAGGCACAGCAGCAGCGTCGGCCACACCAGCAGGAACAGCGTGTCGACCTTGGCCTCCTCGCTGAACGGCAGCAGCACGGCCGCGATCGGGTCGCGCAGCAGCGCCAGGATCGCGCTCGGCACGTCGGGGCCGAGATGGTTGTAGGCCCAGAAGTCCTTGGAGTCGCCGCCGAAGGCCGTGATGGCCAGCCCGCGTACGAGCAGGACGGCCCCCATCCCGAGCGCCATGCACAGCAGCCCCCGCAGCCGGTCGCCCAGGACGAGCAGGCACAGCCCCGCCCCGATCACCATCAGCCCCATGTCCTCCTTGACCAACAGGAGGTCGAGCATCGCGATGAGGGCGGGCAGCCGGTGGCCGGCGTGGTAGCGCTCGATCATGATCGCGGTGAGCACGGGGACGAACATGACCTCGTGCGCGTCGAACGCGACGGCCTGCGCGACGGGCCACGACAGCGCGTACGCCACGGAGACCAGGTAGGCGGGCGCGACGCCGAGCACGCGCCGGGTGAACAGCCACATGAACGGGATCGCGGCGGCGAACAGCAGCGCCTGCGCGACGATCAGCGTCTCGGGCCCGTCGTGGATCCAGTAGAAGGGCGCGAGCATCGCGTAGACGGGCGAGAAGTGGTCGGCGAGCTGCACGTAGTCCATGCCCCGCCCGTGGAACATGCCCAGCACGGGGATGTGCGGCGGCCGCAGCGCCGCGTAGTTGCGCACCGCCTGGTCCACGATCACCAGGTCGAACGACGTGGCCCGGAACGTGGCCAGCTTGACCAGGCCGAGCACGGCGTAGGCCGCCGCGGCGACGAGCGCGATGGCGCCCACGCGTACACGGTGGCCGGACAGCCGGATCTTCCAGAGGAAGGCGGCGGCGGACGCCCCCTGTCGCGCCGCCAGAGTGTCACCCGTCACGGGCAGCAAGGGTAGAACGAATCCACCCGAACGTGGCGCGGCCGCCGCGCCGTCCTGCCCCCCACAGGCGGAACGGCGACCGCGGGCTCAGCGTCAGCTGCAGGCAGAGGTGATCTTGGTCGAGAAGCCCTGCATCTTGCCCGTGAACGAGGACACTTCGGCCAGGTCGCCCTTCTCCAGGGTCTCGAAACCGGCGGCGAGGTCGTTCAGTGCGGCGGCGACTTCGCCGTCGTACTTGCCCGCGAGCTCCTTGGTCTTGCCCGCCGCGTCCTTCGAGGCCGTGCCGATGGCCTTCGTGTCGGTGGCGTCCTTGGTGATCGTGGTCGTCCACTCATTCATGATCTTGGTGGCCTCCTGGGCGGCGGTGTTGCAGTCAACCGCCTGGCCCAGCGCACCACAGCCGGTGCTCGTGAGGACAGCAAGGGTCAGCGTCGCGGCCGCGACGGCCAGTCGACGGCGAGGGGGAGTCATTTCTAGCCCTTCGGTGGTTTCTTCGAACGAAGGGAACATTATGGATCACCCCTTGACTGTCGCTTGCACCCCGCTAACACCACGGGCATCAAGCCGGCGTAAAGGCGGGCCCGAAACGGCCCCCGCCGGGTATCAGCGGGAGAGCCAGCGTTTGCGCGGGTAGCGGACGGTCAGGCTGCCGTACTTCGTGCTGCCGCTGATCACCACGTGGACGGCGCCGGGGCGGGGCCTGCCGGGCACGTCGGAGGTGTGGACCTGGCCCCAGTCGCTGCGGAAGGCGTCCACGTTCGCGACGCCGCCGTCCGGAAGGATGATCTTGGCGGAGCCGTACGCGAGGTCGAGCTCGATGTCCACCACCGGGTGGGTGATGACGGCCTCGGAGAGGTCCAGCTCGACGCCGCCGTACTTGGATGCCGCCCGCAGCCGCCGGGGGACGGCCCAGTCGCCGGCGCGCTTGATGTGGCCGTTCTTGGACTCCAGCTCGATCACATCGTCGACCTGCGGCCGGTCGGTGGGGAGATCCTCGATCAGGCCCAGCAGCTCGCCGTAGGTCCTCGCGGTGAGGGCGATCTCAAGGCGGTCTTCGAGCTCCAGCTCGGTGAGCCGGCCTTCGGCGAAGGCGTGCTGGAGCTGCTGCGCGGTGCGCTCTCGGTCCTCGTCGGACACTCGCATCTGCAATTGCGACATATCTTGAGCATAGAGGGTGGCGGCGCTCAGAACGGGAGTTGTCGGCCGGAAGGAGTACGGAGATCAAGGGGGAGCGGCCCCCGGACGAGGCGGGGGCGGCGAACGACCCGGATTCGCTTCACGCCAATTACGTACCCACCGGATTGCGGTGAAGTCATCTTCCTTGGGTAGCGTGAATTCTGATGTTGGCGGAACCGTTCACACACCCGGCGCTCCTCTATCGGGGCGACCGGGAATATGTGGCTGCCACCAGCGCATTCGTCCGCGCGGGGCTGGCCCTGGACGAGCCTGTCGCGATCGCGGTGCCGGCCCGCAATCTGGCCCTGATCGAGGCCGAGCTCGGCGACGACGCCAAGTCCGTGCACCTGCTCGACATGCAGGAGGCCGGGCGCAATCCGGGGCGGATCATCCCCGCCGTGCTGCGCGACTTCGCCGACCGGCATACCGGCGGGCACGTGCGGATCATCGGCGAGCCGATCTGGCCGGGGCGCACCAGGACGGAATACGGGGCCGCCGCGCAGCACGAGGCGCTGATCAACCTGTCGTTCGCGGGGCGGCGGGTCACGATCCTGTGCCCGTACGACGCCGACCGGCTCGCTCCCGAGGTCCTCCAGGAGGCGGAGCGCACCCACCCCGTGCTGTGCGACCTCTCGGGGGAGTGGGCCAGCACCGAATACGCGCCCGAGCTGGTGGTCTCCGCGCACAACCGGCCGCTCGACGAGCCCGCCGACTTCGTCTCGCTGCGCTTCGACCGCACCAGCCTGTCGGCGGCCCGCGGCCTGGCCGCGCGGCGGGCGGCGGAGATGGGATTCTCCGGCGACCGGCTCGACGACATCCAGCTGACGGTGGCCGAGCTGGGCGCCAACAGCCTCGACCACGGTGGCGGCTCGGGCACGATCCGGGCCTGGGCCGAGGGCGGGCGGCTGGTGTGCGAGGTCAGCGACGCCGGGCACATCACCGACCCGCTGGTGGGCCGCCGCCCGGTCGACCCGCGCCACGCGGGGTCGCGCGGGCTGCTGATCGTCAACCTCCTGAGCGACCTCGTACGCGTGCACACCCGCCCGGGGGCGACCGCCATCCGCGTCTACTTCGACGCGCCCGGCCCCGTCGCCTGAGCCCGGCCTGCCGCGGCTACCCCTCGATCTCCGACATATCCGGATAACGGGTGCCGACGACGGCGTCCGCCGGGACGGCGCGGGCCAGGGCGGCGAGCTGGCCGGCGGTCAGCGTGATGTCGGCCGCCGCCGCGTTCTCCTCCAGGTACTTCAGCCGTTTCGTCCCCGGGATCGGCACGACGTCGTCCCCCTGGGCCAGCACCCAGGCCAGCGCGAGCTGCGCGGCGGTGATCCCGGCGGCGTCGGCGATCTTCCGTACCTCCGCGACCAGCCCGGCGTTGCGCTCGGCGTTCTCGCCCGCGAGGCGCGGCATCCACCGGCGGACGTCGTCCTCGGACAGCTCCTCCACGGGCGGCAGCGCGCCGGACAGGAAGCCGCGGCTGATCGGCGAGTACGCCACCAGCGCCACGCCCAGTTCCCTGGCCGTGGGCAGGATCTCCGCCTCCAGCCCCCGGGTGAACAGCGAGTACTCGCTCTGCAGGGCCGCGATCGGGTGGACGGCCGAGGCCCTGCGCAGGGTGTCCGCGCTCACCTCCGACAGCCCGAGATGGCCTACCTTGCCCTGCTCGACCAGCTCGGCCATCGCGCCGACCGACTCCTCGACGGGGACGTTCCTGTTGCGGCGGTGCATGTAGTACAGGTCGATGTGGTCCACGCCGAGGCGCCGGAGCGAGGCGTCGCAGGCGGCCCTGATGTACTCCGGGCTGTTCTCGACGGAGCGGGTGGCGCCGCCGCGCTTGACGCCGAACTTGGTGGCCACCACCACCTCGTCCCGCCGGTCCTTGACGGCCCGGCCGACGAGCTCCTCGTTGGCCCCGAGCCCGTACGTGTCGGCCGTGTCCAGAAAATTCATGCCCAGGTCGAGTGCGCGGTGGATGACGGCGATCGACTCCTTCTCGTCGCCCGGACCGTAGAAGTCGGACATGCCCATGCAGCCGAGGCCCAGCGCCGAGACCTGAGGCCCGCCGTCCCCGAGAGTGCGCTTCTTCATGTTTCCAGGTTCACCCCTGGAGTGCGTTCCAGGTCAAACCGGGTCAGGCGCCCGGGACCCACCCTGAGGGGGGAGTCCCTACTCAGGGTCACGTCCGCGCAGGTGGCGGGGTGTTCTCAGGGTTGTTTCCGACCGAGGTATTAAGGGATCGTTCAGGTCACTTCAGGGTCGATCTCCGATATTCCACGAGGCCGTGTTCCGCGAGCTTTGAGGCATGAAGGCATTGCTTGTCAGCGGATTCGCGGCCATCGGCACCGGAAGCGGCGCCATGCTCACCCTCCACGCGGAATCCGACCTCGACCCGTTGCACAGCGTCATCAGCGAGTACGCCTTCCAGGCGTCCGGCTGGTTGCTGCCCGCCTCGCTGACGTTGTTCGCGGTGGGCTCCGCGTTGATCGCCGAGGCGATGCGCCGGGCCGGGATGAGCCGCTGGGTCGTCGCGCTGCTGCTGGCGTGGGGGGCGAGCATGTTCCTGATCGGTGCTTTCCCCACCGACCGGCCGGGCGTGCCGCTGTCGTTGTCGGGTGGCATCCACCGGTACGCCGCCTTCGCCGCGTTCCTGGTGATGCCCGCGGCGGGGATGCTGCTGGCCAAGGCCAGGATCCGGTACGCCAAGGCGGTGCGGATCCTCAGCGGGGTGGCGCTCGGAGCCCTGCTGCTGGTCGTGGTCCCGTACGTGGTGCGGATGTTCGGCATCCCGCTGACCAACGACGAGATCCCGGCCGGGCTGACCCAGCGGGCCGTGGTGGTCACCGAGATCGGCGTGCTGGCGCTGGCCGGGCTGTCGCTGCTCAAGCCGCTGGCTCAGCGCTCCCAGGGCGGCTCCTCGCCCAGCTTGGCGTAGTAGCGCGCCAGGTGCTCCTTGACGCCTTCGATGTCCTTTTTCGGCAGGTCCACCCCGCCCCTGGCGCCCTCGATGACCGCGGCCGCGGCGAACACGGCCCGGGGCACCGCCTTCAGCTCCCCGTCCACGACGTCGGCGATCGGCAGCTTGTACGCTCCGAACTCGTCGGCGTTGTCGGCGTCGTACCAGATGAAGGCCTCGCGGTATTTCGCGTTCGGCTTGTCCTCGGCGCCCGCCCACTTGCGCACCCGCTTGTCCGCCGCGGCGGCGTCCCACTCGCGATCGCGCGGGGCGAGGGGCAGGTCGTGGAATCGCGTAACGGTCATATGAGGCGGCTACCCCTGACGTAGGCGTGAAACGGCTTGCCCGGGATAGAGGTACGGGCCCGATCACGATGTGGGAGTGCCGAGATGACGATTTTGATTGCGTATGACGGTTCCGACGATGCCAAGGCCGCGATCGCCTTCGCGGGTGAGCTCCTGAAGGGTGAGTCCGCCGTCGTGCTGACAGTGTGGGAGCGGGCGGTGATGGCCTCGGCCAGGGCATCCGCCGGGCTCATGATGGCGATCGACCAGCTGGGCACGGAGGACGCGGCGATCGAGGGGGCGATGCGGGAGCTCGCCGAGCACGGCGCGGACCTCGCCCGCAAGGCCGGCCTGGACGCCACCTCGCGGTGCGATCCGGACTCGGTGGCGGTGTGGTCGACGATCGTGGACGTGGCCGAGGAGATCGACGCCAGGCTCGTCGTGACGGGGACGCGGGGGTTCGGCGGGGTGCGTTCGCTGCTGCTCGGCAGCACGTCCGACCGGGTGCTGCACAACGCGGGCCGGCCGGTGCTGGTCGTGCCCGCCCCCGACCCCGCCCCCGACCCCGCCCCCGGCCCCGCCCCCGGCCCCGCCACCGGCACTGAGGACGCCGCTGACGACGTGGACACCTGACGGCAGGCGTTCACCCCGCCGTCGGCCGGGTTGTCGGTGCGATGCGGCAGAGTAGGAGCCTCCTGAGGCGGGAGGGGAGGCGGGCACGTGCCGGAGGAGCTGTCGCGGCGGCTCGGCACCACCGACGCGGTCGTGGTGGGGCTGAGCGCGATGATCGGCGCGGGCGTGTTCGCGGCCTTCGCGCCCGCCGCGGCCGCGGCGGGCGCCTGGCTGCCGGTGGCTCTCGTGCTGGCCGGCATCGTGGCGTACTGCAACGCCACCTCCTCGGCCCGCCTGGCCGCGCTCTACCCCGAGTCCGGCGGCACCTACGTCTACGGCAGGCGGCGGCTCGGCCCGCTCTGGGGCTACCTGGCGGGCTGGGGCTTCACGGTCGGCAAGACGGCCTCGTGCGCGGCGATGGCGCTCACGTTCGGCGCCTACGTCGCCCCCGCGCTGGCCAGGCCGCTGGCCGTCGGCGCGGTCGCCGCGCTGACGGCGGTCAGCCTGTACGGCGTGCAGCGCTCGGCCGGGGTGGCCCGGGTGATCGTCGTGTTCGTGCTGGCCGTGCTCGCCGCGGTGGTGGTCACGGGGCTGCTCGGCGACGACACGGTCACGTTCGGCTGGTTCGCCTACGCGCCCCTGCCCGGGTCACAGGTCGACGTCTGGGGTGTGTTGCAGGCGGCCGGGCTGCTGTTCTTCGCGTTCGCCGGTTATGCCCGGATCGCCACCCTCGGCGAGGAGGTGCGCGACCCGGCCCGCACCATCCCCCGGGCGGTCGGCATCGCGCTGGGCATCACGTTCGTCGTCTACGCGCTGGTCGCGGTGGCCGCGCTGCGCGCGCTCGGGCCGGAGCTGCTGGCCAGGTCCCCGGCGCCGCTGGCCGGCGTCGTCAGGGCGGCCGGGGCCCCGTGGCTGGTGCCGGTGGTGGGCGCCGGGGCCGCGGTGGCGGCGCTGGGCGCGCTGATGGCGCTGCTGCTGGGCGTCTCGCGCACGGTCCTGGCCATGGCGCGCGAGCGCGACCTGCCCGGCGCGCTGGCCGTGGTGGATCCGGCGCGGCAGGTGCCGCGCCGGGCCGAGCTGGCCGTCGGGGCCGCGGTGATCGTGCTGCTGCTGGTCGCCGACCTGCGCGGGGCGATCGGGTTCTCGTCGTTCGGCGTGCTGGTCTACTACGGCATCGCCAACGCGAGCGCGCTCACGCTCGGCCGCGCGGAAGGCGCGCCGCCCCGGCCGGTCGCCGGGCTGGGGCTGGGCCTGTGCGTGCTGCTGGCCGCCACGCTCCCGCCGGCGTCGGTGCTGGCGGGCCTGGCGGTCTTCGC
>NZ_JBSFTC010000318.1:0-11834 GCF_053590415.1 Nonomuraea sp. NPDC003201 | reverse complement strand
GCCCACGGCTGCGCACTCGACCTGCATCCGCGCGCGTTCGGGCCGGGCCGGTGCGCGCAGACCATGCTGGCGCGGGCGCAGGTCGTGCTCGTACCCCGGGAGGACGGGTTCCTGGTGCTGGTGCGCTCGTCCTTCGCCGCCTACCTGGCGGAGTGGCTGCTGGACGCGGCGGCGGAGTACGTGACGTGAGCATCGGGGTCTTCGACCTGTTCAAGATCGGCATCGGGCCGTCCAGTTCGCACACGGGCGGGCCGATGGCGGCCGCGCACAGGTTCGTCCGGGGCCTGCGCCAGGACGGACTGCTGGAGTCCGTCGCCCGGGTCGAGGCGATCCTGTACGGCTCGCTCGGGCTGACCGGCAAGGGCCACGGCAGCGACAAGGCCGTGCTGCTCGGCCTGTCCGGCGAGAAGCCGGAGCTGGTCGACGTGGACTCGGTCGACGCCCGGCTGCTCGCCATGCGGGAGTCGGGCACCGTGTCGCTCGCCGGCACGCACCCGGTGCCGTTCGTGGTCGGCGAGGACCTGGTCTTCGAACGCAGGATCTCGCTGCCCGGCCACCCCAACGGGATGCGCTTCACCGCCTTCGGCCCCGACGGCGGGGTCCTGCGGGAGAAGGTGTACTTCTCGGTCGGCGGCGGCTTCGTCGTCGACGAGACGGCCGCCGGGGCGGACCGTATCAAGGCGGACGACACGGTCCTGCCGTACCCGTTCACGACCGCGGAGGAGTTGCTCAAGCACTGCGCCAACACCGGGCTGTCGATCTCCGGGCTGATGCTGGAGAACGAGAAGGCCTTCGGCCGCACCGAGGCGGAGATCCGCGCGGGCATCCTGGAGCTGTGGCGGGTGATGACCGAGTGCGTCCGCCGCGGCATCGCCTCCGAGGGCGTGCTGCCCGGCGGGCTGCGCGTGCGCCGCCGCGCCCACGGGCTGCACCGGCGCCTGCTGGCGGAGGCGCCGGAGAAGGACCCGCTGCACGCGATGGACTGGGTGTCGCTCTTCGCGCTGGCGGTCAACGAGGAGAACGCCGCAGGGGGCCGCATCGTCACCGCGCCCACCAACGGCGCCGCGGGCATCATCCCGGCGGTGCTCACCTACTACACGCGGTTCGTACCCGGCGCCGGCGACGACGGCGTGGTGCGCTTCCTGCTGACCGCGGCGGCGATCGGCGTGCTGTTCAAGGAGAACGCCTCGATCTCCGGAGCTGAGGTGGGCTGCCAGGGCGAGGTGGGGTCGGCCTGCTCGATGGCCTCGGCCGGGCTGACCGAGGTGCTGGGCGGCACGCCGGAGCAGGTGGAGAACTCCGCCGAGATCGGCATCGAGCACAACCTGGGCCTGACCTGCGACCCGATCGGCGGCCTGGTCCAGATCCCGTGCATCGAGCGCAACGCGGTGGCCTCCATCAAGGCGATCGCCGCCGCCCGCATCGCCCTGCGCGGCGACGGCCGCCACTTCGTCTCGCTGGACAAGGCCATCAAGACCATGCGTGACACCGGCCGCGACATGCTCGACAAGTACAAGGAGACCTCGCGCGGCGGCCTGGCCGTCAACGTCATCGAGTGCTGACGGAGCCGGCCAGCAGCCGCAGGTTCTCGGCCTGGGCGGAGCCGGGCGGGGCGTGGTAGACGGTCAGGGACTGCTCGGGGTCGTCGGGCAGCCGCAACGACTCGAAGGAGAGCGTGAGCTCGCCCAGCAGCGGGTGGCGCAGGCGCCGGGTGCCGTGGTTGCTCTCCTTCACGTCGTGCCCGGCCCACAGCCGGCGGAACGTCTCGCTCTTCACCGACAGCTCGCCCACGAGCGTCAGCAGCCGCGGATCGTCGGGATAGCAGCCGGCGTACAGGCGCAGAGCGCCGACCACGTCGGCGGCCTTCGCCTCCCAGTCCGCGAACAGCCGCCGATGGCCGGGGTCCAGGAACACCAGCCGGGCCCAGTTGCGCTCCTGGGGCGGCAGCCGGTCCCAGTCGCCGAACAGGGCCGCCGCCATCGGGTTCCAGCCCAGGATGTCCGAGCGGGGCCCGGTCACGTACGCCGGGACCCCCTCCAGGGAGGCCAGCATCTGCCCGAGCGCGGTGCGCACCTGCTGCAGCGGCGGCGGCCCGTACTTCCTGCGGTCCCGGCACTTGACCAGGCGGGTGAGGTGCTCGTGCTCGGTGTCGCTCAGCCGCAGCGCGCGGGTGATCGCCCCGATCACCTCGCCCGACACGTTGTTGCCCTTGCCCTGCTCCAGCCGCGTGAGGTAGGCGACGGACACGCCGGCGAGCTGGGCCAGCTCCTCGCGGCGCAGCCCCGGCACGCGCCGGTGCCGGCTGAGGACCGGCAGCCCGACGTCCTCCGGCCGCAGCCGCGCCCGCCGGCTGCGCAGGAATTCGCCGATCTCGCTCATAACCCCCGATAGTACGCACACGACGACGAACAAGGCTGACCCTGCCAGTAGTAGGAACAACGGTCGTACGCGGAGCAGGGCTCTGGGCGATCCGGCCGGGCTGCGGCAGGCTCGATTCCCCTGATCACCACCTAAAGAGGGATATTTCAATGTTTGCCGCTCAACGCAACGGCCATCCTGCGACCGCCGAGGAACTGGCGCCGCTCGCCTTCGCGGGCTACGCGCATTTCACCGCCATGCAGGTGCGCGAAGGCCGGGTACGCGGCCTCGACCTTCACCTGGAACGGCTGCGGCGCGCCTCGATGGAGTTGTTCGGCCGGGCGGTGCCCGACGATCGGGTGCGCTCCTATCTGCGGGCGGCGCTGCGGGCCGGCCCGGCCGACGTCTCGCTGACGGCCACGGTGTATTCACCGGCGGGCGAGTTCACCGTGGCCGAGGGGGAGCCCGAGGTGCTGGTCCGTACGGGGCCGGCCGCCTCCGGTCCGGCGGGCCCGCTGACGCTGGCGGCGGTCGAGCACGAACGCTTCCTGCCCGCCGTCAAGCACGTCGGCGAGGTGGCCAAGACGTACGTCCTCCGCCAGGCCGCCGGCCAGGGCTTCGACGACGCCGCCTTCCTCGACCGCCGCGGCCGGCTCAGCGAGGGCTCGATCTGGAACCTGGCCTTCTGGGACGGCACCGCCGTGGTGTGGCCCGTGGCCGAGATGCTGACCGGGACCACGATGGCCGTCGTCCGCCGGCGGCTCGATCGCCTCGGCGTCCCCCAGCGCGCCCAGGAGATCACCCTCGCCGACCTGCCCGCCCTGGCCGGGGCCGTGGTCATGAACTCGTGGACGCCGGGCGTGCCCGTCCACCGGATCGGCTCCGTGCCCCTGCCGGAGGCCGAGCCCTTCGTACGGTTGCTGCACCGCGCCTATCGGGCCGAACCGCCGGCCGCCCCCTGATCCGTCCCTTCCGCCCGGATGTCCAGGACCTCCAGGAACGCGGCGGCGGCCGGTGACGGGCGCCCCCTGCTCCAGATCAGGTGCTCCACCCGGGTGGGCGGGTCGCGGAGCTCGACGACGCGCACGCCGGGGAGTTCGGGCGCGAAGGCGGCCGGCATCATGGCGATGCCCAGGCCCAGCCGGACCAGCCGCGCCATGAGGTCGGCGTTCGTGATCTCGAAGGCGACCTCACGGCTGACGCCGGCGGCGGCGAACGCCTCGTCCGACTGGGCGCGCGCGGCCGTTCCGGCGGGGAAGTCGACGAACACCTCCTCCGACAGCCGGTGCAGGTCCACCCCGGCGGCTTCGTCCGGCTGGTCGGCCAGTGGGTCGGCGAGCGGGTGGCCGGGCGCCACCACCGCGACCAGCTCGCCCCGCGCCAGGACGAGCCCCCGGACGCCCTTCGGCCGCACGCTCGGCGGCAGCCCGAGGAACGCGATGTCCAGGGCTCCCTGCCGGACCTGCTCGGCCAGCTCGTCGCTCGCCCCGACGCGCAGCGTGATCCGCACCTGCGGATGGCGCACGTGAAAGGTCTTCAGCGCGCTCGGCAGGTCGACCGCCGTGACGGTGGGGATCGCGCCGATGGCGAGCCGGCCGCGAAGCTCCCCGGAGGCCGCCGCCACCTCGGCGCGAGCCCGTTCGGCGGCGTCGAGGGCCTGCCGGGCGGCGGGCAGGAACGCCTCGCCGGCGGGGGTCAGCGTGACCCGGCGGCTGGTGCGGTCGAAGAGCCGGGCGCCCAGCTCCCGTTCCAGCCGGGCGATCTGGTGGCTCAGCGCGGACTGGACGACCCGGCAGCGCTCGGCGGCCCGGGTGAAGTTCGCCGTCTCCGCCACCGCGACCACATAGCGCATCTGTTGCAGCTCCACGGATCAATCGTGGATCACGATCGCCTGACGTGACAAATATGCGTCGGACTCATTGATCGTCCAGGTCTCCCGCAGGAGACCGGCCCGGCGTCAGTAGGTGGCGCGACCGCCGCTGATGTCGTAGACGGCGCCGGTGGAGAAGCTGACCTTGTCGGAGGCCAGCCAGGCGATCAGTTCGGCGACCTCCTCGGGCCGGCCGACGCGGCCCATCGGGATGAGGCCGGTGATGTGGGCCAGGGCCTCGGGGCCGGTGGTGGCGTTCATCGGGGTGGCGATGACGGCCGGCGCGATGACGTTGGCCAGCACGCCGCTGGTGGCCAGCTCCTTGCCGAGCGACTTGGTCAGCGCGATGACGGCGGCCTTGGAGGCGGAGTACGGCGCCATGTTCGGGTTGCCGTCCTTGCCGGACATGCTGGCGATGTTGATGATGCGCCCCCAGCCTCGCTCGCGCATGCCCGGGACGAAGGCGCGGCAGGTGTGGAAGGTGCCGTAGACGTTCACCTCGAAGGTGCGCCGCCAGCCGTCCGGCGGGATCTCCCACAGGGGCGCGTTGGGGCCGACGATCCCGGCGGAGTTGACCAGGATGTCGACCGGCCCGACCTCGTCGGCGGCGGCCTGTACGGCGGCGGCGTCGGTGACGTCGAGGACGAGGTCGGCGCCGTCGGCGATGTCGGCGGTGATGATCGAGACGCCTTCCTTCTCCAGCCGGAGGGCGGCGGCCTTGCCCAGGCCGCTGACGCCTCCGGTGATGATGGCGGTGCGGGAGGAGGTCATGAGATCCTTTCATTCCAATAGTTGGAACGAAGATTTATCTTATGGAAGTTGCTTGCGAGATTAGCCGATACCCACTTCCCGCAGGAAGCTCCCATTGAGCAGAACTTCCACTTTTCGGAACAGTGGTCTAGCGTTCGGAACATGTTGGAATCTGTGCCCCGCCCCGGGAAACCCGTCCGCCACACCGACGCCAGCGACCGGCGCCCGCAGATCGTGAGGGCTCGGTAGTGCGCGCGCTGGTCCTGACCGGCCCGGGCAAGGCCGAGGTCCAGGAGGTCGAGCCGCCGGTCGCCGCGCCCGGGCAGGTGGTCGTGGACGTCGAGCGGGCCGGGGTGTGCGGCACCGACATGGAGCTGTTCACCGGCGAGATGAGCTACCTGCACACCGGGCGGTCGTGGTACCCGCTGCGCCCCGGCCACGAGTGGTGCGGTCGCGTGACCGACGTGGGCGAAGGCGTGGACGCCGGCTGGCTGGGCCGCCGCGTCACCGGTGACACCATGCTCGGCTGCGGGCACTGCGAGCGCTGCCGAGCCGGCCGCCACCACGTCTGCGCCGAGCTGTCGGAGATCGGCATCAGCCTCGGCCGCTCCGGAGCTCTGGCCGAGCGACTCGCCGTACCGGCGACGGCGCTGCACGCGCTGCCGGACAGCATGGACCTCACGCTGGGCGCGCTGGTCGAGCCCGGCGGCAACGCGCTGCGCGCCGTCCAGGGCACCGGCCTGCGGCCCGGCGAGCGGCTGCTGATCCTGGGCACGGGTGCGATCGGCCTGCTGGCGGCGCTGTTCGCGCGCTCGCAGGGGATCGAGGTCCACCTGCTGGGCCGCGACCTCGACGGGCTGCGCCTGGCACAGTCCCTGGGCTTCACGGGCACGTGGACCCGGCCGTCGCTGCCGGAGCTGCGGTGGGACGCCGTCATCGACGCCTCCAACGCGCCCGAGCTGCCCGCGCTCGCGGTCGACCTCGTCGAACCGGCCGGGCGCGTGGTCTACATCGGCCTGGCCGGCACCCCGAGCACCCTCGACACCCGCGCGCTGCTCCTCAAGGACGTCACCGCCGTCGGCATCCTCGGCGGCTCGGCCGGGCTGGCGGGGACCATCGCCGCCTACGCCGACGGCTCGGTCGACGCCCGCCCGCTCGTGGCCGCCACGGTCGGCCTGGCCGAGACCGCCGACATCCTGGCCGGCCACCGCCCCGCCGACGCCGGACCGGGCCCGAAGGTCCACATCGATCCGCGACGATGAGCCCGGCGATGCCGCACCGGTCAGTCGCTGATCTCAGGACAGCCCGGCGGCTCCACGATCTCGACGCCGATGGGCGCCACGGTCCCCGCCTTCACGTCCGGCGTGTAGCCGCCCGGCACCGTCGCGTATGGATCCGGGTCAGGCGGGGGAAGCGCGTCCTTCCGCAACTCCTGCTCGAACCATTCCGGCAGCGCGAAGCTGTGGGCATCAGCGAGTGGTCGCACTGGACAATCCAACGGGGCGGTGGTGCCGAGTGTCGGCACCACCGCCAATGCCAGGGCCAGCAGGCAGACCGTACTCCGTCGCCTCAGCAAAGGCACGCGCGCTTCCGTAGTCATTTGACGGGACAGGTTAGCAGCCGCTGATCGGATCCGACGGCATTCTCTTCGGCAAAACGGCGGCATTTCCATTGTTTGACAGGTTTCGGTCCGCACTCTACTCTCCTCCGGGAACGGAAGCGCGGATACGGGGGGCTGCATGCGCGTATTCTTGGGCGTGGCCGCGAAACGCCACAGGGTGGATCTCAGCCGATATCTCGCCGTGGCTCGTTCGCATATCGGTGACGTATTTCCGGTGCCACTGGAAACCATTGACACCGACGAATGGGCCGGCGCGGGCGCCGCGTTGCTCGCCTGGTCCAATGAGGAAGGCGCCGATGAACGCCCGCCGCTGATCCTGCGGCACGACCGTGGCGGCCTCGTCGTGAGCGGCACGCTCGCCGCGCGCCAGGACGTGCAGCGCCTCGCTCAAGCGCCCGGACTGAGCGAGGTGATGGCGGATCTCTCCGGTTGTTTCTCCGTGATCCGGGTGGCGGCGGAGGAAATTCAGGCCGCCACCGCGAGCACCCGGGCCCATTCCGTTTTCCACGCCGAGAACGACGACGTGCACGTGGTGGGAAACCGCGCCCTGCACGTGCACCTCGTGGCCAACGGGGGAAAGGTCGCCTGGCACGAGCTCGCCCTGCAAAGCATGGTCCGCCAGGGATACTTCTTATCCGATGAGACGCCTTACCGAGGGGTGACGGCGCTCGGGCCGTCCTCCGTCGTCACGGTGAAGGACGGCCGCAGGAGCGTCGCCACGCGTCCGCTGCCGGCGGCGCAGCCGGTGCCGGCCTCGGCGAGAGCCAGGCGCAGGGCGATCACGCAGCTGAGCGACGCCCTCGTCGCCGCCGTCGAGCCGCTGCGGGCCGTCTCCGAGCCGGTGAACCTGGCGCTGACGGGCGGGCGCGACAGCCGCCTGATGGCTGCGCTGCTGCACGCGGGCCGCGTCCCTTTCCGGGCGACGACCAACGGGCTCGACACGCACCCGGACGTGATCATCGCGGGCGCGATCGCCGCCCGGCTGGGCATCCAGCACACGGTCATCCCGCCCGTGCGGACCGAGGCGAAGGACGCCGTCCTCGTCCCGCACCCGAGCGCGCGCACGTATGAGGTCGTCCGCGCCTGCGAAGGCATGACCTCCGCGTACGAGAGCATCGTGGACTACCGGCCGTACTCCACGATGCCGACCATGTCCGGGCAGAGCGGCGAGATCCTGAGAGGCGGTTTCCTCTACAGCCAGGGGCAGACCACCGACAAGGCGATGCGCCGCAGGGTCAGCGACTTCTTCCTCAAGAACGAGCCGTTGTTCACCGGCGAGGCGAACGAGCACGCCCGCGACCTGGCGGAGCCGTGGCTGCGCCGGGTCGGTGAGAATCCGTGGGAAGTGCTCGACCACCTATACGTCACCTACCGGGTGGGACGCTGGCACGCCGCGGCCCGGGTCGGGTCGCTGCGGCGTGGGGATCCGGTTCAGCCGTTCCTCGACAACCGCGTGGTGGTCGAGGCGCTTTCGCTCGATCAGCAGTGGCGCCACTCGGAAGAGGTCGTCTACGAGCTGATCAGCCGGCTGGCCCCCGGGCTGCAGAAGATCGAGATGGAGGGCAAGCCCTGGCGTTTCCAGGCCGGGGAGGCGGACAAGCCGCGCAGATGGTGGCAGCGGAAGCCACCCGAGGCGACCCCCGCCACGCCTGCCCCGAAGCGCGGGAACAACTGGAACTGGCGCACCAGCCCAGGGCCCCGCCTTTCCGCCCTGCTCGCAGCGTTCGTGCTCGAACGCGCCGACGCTCTGGCCCCCCTCGTACGCGGTGACGAGTTGAAGGCCTTCTTCTCCGAGCCCGTGGTGAAGCAGCCCGCGCTGGCCTGGAATCTCTACACGGTCGCCGCCCTGCTCACCGGAGTCTTCCCGGGAGAGCCCCCGACGGGCACGGATCCGGTACGCATCGAGATCCCAAAGATGTAGGGCGCGGCGGCCCGACATTGAGTAGGGGTTACTCATGCGCGGCCGGGCCCAGAAGCCGGACGATCCTCCGCAAGGCGAACTCTCCTGGAGGAAACGACCGTGAGCTTCAACCATGGAGCGAGAACGTGGCGCCGGCGGCTCGCGTCCGGGGCGATCGGCGCGCTGCTCGCCGCATCGATCCCGGCCCTGACCACGCCCGCCGCGGCGGCGCCGGCCCCGAACATCTCGCTGACCTTCTCCATCGACTATCTCTTTCAGATCGAGAACCCGGACGGCGGGGGCCTGAAAGACGGGGACTACTACCCGAAGGTCCAGATCGCCGACGGGCCCATCCAGGTGGGCCCGCGGATCGAGGACGACGAGTTCTCGCCCAAGGGCCTGCCCGAGGCGCCCGACGGCTGGGTCTTCACCAAGTCGGACCTGCCCGGCGACAAGCCGACCGTGGACATCACCGTCAGCTTGTGGGACTGGGACAGCGCCCTCAACACCAATGACGACAGGATGGACATCAGCCCTCAACCCCAGGACATCGAGCTGAACCTCGTCTACGACTTCCGCTCCCGGTCCCTGTCGGGGGACGGCATCGTCTTCGGCACGCCGTGCATCGATTCCACCGGCGACTTCAAGGGCCAGAGCTGCGTCGAGGGCAACGGCGACCACGGCTTCCCCAAGGACAACGACGGCAGGAGGACCAGGCTCGGCATCACGGTCACCACCGATCCTCCCGACACCGACCAGGACGGCATCCCGGACATCGTCGAACTCTCGGGGATCCGCGACCGCAACGGCACGGTCCTCGCCGACCTGCCGGCGCTGGGCGCCGACCCGTGCCGTAAGACGATCATCCTGCAGGTCGACTACATGGCCGACGCCAGGCACTCCCACCAGCCCAAGGGCGACGCGATCACCCTGGTCAGGAACGCCTTCAAGAACGCTCCGGTCCGAGCGGCGAATCCGTGCCCGTACGGCGCACGCCCCGACGGCGTCGACTTCGTCTACATCCCGGGCGCGCGGCTCAACGAACAACCGGCCATCGGACTGGTCAACGACACCGAGTTCGTCTCCGCTCGCAACGACCACCTCCGCCATGAGCTGTCCCTGTACGCGCACTATGCGATCTTCGGGCACGACCTCATCGTCAGCCGCGAGGACGGGGACAAGACCCTTCCGGGGACCTCAGGCGAGTGCTGCGAGTTCCAAAGGGACAACAACAAGGACTTTCTCGTCACCCTCGGCTCGTGGCGGACCACATGCGTGGCGGACTTCGGCGTCGACTACGGCGGCGACGGCGTCCTGCAGACGAAGCCGGCGGGCGACGACCAGATGGTCGGCACAGCGATCCGGGTGGGCGGCGACGGCACCTGCGACACCACCAGCGCGCATCGCACCGACGTGCAGGTGCTCGACACCGGAACGGGCAAGGCCGACGCCGAGGTCGGCACCGTGCAGGACCAGGCCGGCACCCTCATGCACGAACTCGGGCACGCGCTCGGCCTGGCCCACGGCGGCGCCCTGCCCCAGGGCGACGACACCGACGACAACTACAAGCCCAACTACCCCAGCGTCATGAACTACTTCTTCCAGTCGGGCATCCCCAACAGCCCGCCGCCCCTGCTCGTCAACGACATCGGGACCTGGAAGACCGGGGCGACCCGCATCGGGTATTCGACCGGGAAGCTTCCCGACCTGGTCGAGGGCTCGCTTCTGGAGAGCAACGGGATAGGCGACGGCACCGACTACACGTTCTGGATGACCGACAACCTCGCCCACCCCGACAGCTCGATCAGGCCCTGGCGAGCGGGGATCGGCAACGGACCGCTCAACTGGAACGACAACACCACCACGGGCACCGGCGTCCCGATCATCGACTCGACCCGGGTGAGCGTGGACATCAACGGCAGCGGCGAGAAGACCACCCTCACCGATCACAACGACTGGGCGGCCGTCAGGTTCCGGGCCGGCAACTCGCCCGACAGCAAGGGGCGAGCCTGCAGCAGCTACCCGGTGAGTGCGCCGACCTGCAAGGGGACCGGCGGAAGTCCGGAGAGCGAGCTCGACTTCGCCACCGTGCTGCGGCAGGAGGTCTCCTTCTTCAACCAGTACGACCCCGACATCGCCACGACCAAGAGCGTCGACAAGCGCGACGCCGAACCCGGTGACACCCTCACGTACCAGGTGAAACTCGACAACGTCGGCACCGGCGCGGCGACGGCGATCGGGCTGACCGACACCCCGCCCGGCGGCGCGGCCCAGACGCGCCAGGTGCCCTACCTCGGCCCGGGAGTGTCCACGACCGCGAGGTTCACCTATGCGATCCCCTGCGACACCGCCAACGGGACCGTCCTGACCAACACGGCCACGGTGACCGCCAAGGACACCGGCGGCGGAGCCGAGGCGAACACGGCGAACAACACCGCCAAGGCCGAGACCACCGCGCACGCCCCCAAGCTCACCCTGGCCAAGACCGCGCCGCGGACGGTCAACGCGGGCGAGGCCATGACGATCGATCTGAAGGTCGCCAACGCGGGCAGCGGCACCGCCACCGATGTGACCCTCACCGACACCCTCCCGGCCGAGGTCGCCTACAGCCGGGCCCTCGACCAGGGCACCGGGCCCAAGCCCTCATCGGTGACCGCCAACCCGGACGGCACGACCACGCTCACCTGGTCGCTCGGGTCGATCGACGGCGGCGCGACCTCCGGTGTGCGGTTCACGGCCCGGCCCAGCCTGCTGTTCGCCGCCGGGGACGAGCTGCCCGACGCCGCCTCGGTCTCGTACCGGAACGGGAACGGGTGCGTCTACGAGCCGGTGACCGCGACGGCCTCGACCACCGTCACCGAGGTGCCGCCCACCCGTAACCCGTGGCCGCAGCTGTCCTGGCAGCTGCACCCCGACCGGCAGAGCGCCGAGCTGCTGGCCCGGATCCAGGCGACCGACTCCCGCTTCGACGGGGCCGACGGCTCGGCCCCGGACGGCGCGCTCACCCGGGCCGAGGTGAACGCGGTCTTCGGCCTCTCGATCAGGCAGCCGGACCTCCTCCGGGCCCAGATGCTGACGACCTACCTCAACCTCGCCGACCGGCGGATCAACGCGGCGACGAAGATCTCCTCGCTGGTCGCCGCCGCGCTGGAGCTGAAGTCGGTGGCCCAGGCCGCCCGCCACGCGCAGGCCACGCTCCTGCTGCCGGACGACCTCGCGCACCTGCTCACGTACACCAAGGCGACGACCGTACTGACCGAGATCAACCTCAACCTGAGCGAACGCTACTGAGCCGGACGGCCCGCCGCGGCGACCCCGCCGCGGGCCGGGGCGCG
>NZ_JBSFTC010000317.1:0-11845 GCF_053590415.1 Nonomuraea sp. NPDC003201 | reverse complement strand
CAGCCCCAGCCGAATCGGCGACATCGCCCGCGCAGCACTTGTCCTCACCCACTTCGAGCACAATTACCTGCCGGGAATTCGCTGAGATCACGTCAGTGGGCGTCGAGAGGTCCATCAACCGCATGTGAAGACCCCGCTGGATCCGCCAGTGGGGTGGTGCTCGAAGCAGGGCTGCGAAAGAACGCCAAGGGCGGCTGGTCTGATGGCCCGCGGACCTGATGGATGATGCCAGGGTGGCGCGCTTTGAGAAGTTCGTGGAGCAACTACTCGACTTCCTGCTGACACGGCTGGATGAGGCCGGGTTTGAGCGACTCGTCGCCCATGAGCCCCGGCGAATGTGTGCCCCTTTTATATTCTCGGGCGACGGCCGTGTGGAGCAGCGAGGAATGTGGTTCACGGGGTGCTGCGCTTGCTCGCAGATTCCCTCAGGAGGGTTCGGCGGGGACATCAAGGTCGAAGCATGGCCATGCTTTCATGTTCGGTCTCTGACGCTGCAGTTCGCCGACGACCCGGACTACCGCCAGGGGTGGAGGCCTGAGCATGCACTCTTCGCATCGGGGAGGCTCATCCACCAGGACGACGGCTAAGGGCTGAAGACACGACCCTGAGGGCAGGAGTCCAAGGGTTTCGGGCGCTTCTGTGACGGTCAGCTGCCGCTCGGAGTCGGTTTCCTGGTGCGCGAACTGGCTGATCAGGTCGGCGAGGGCTTGCCGGTCCTGTCCGGGGAGGCGCCGCAGGAGAGCGATCACGGGCTCCAGCACCTCCATCGTGACCTGCGGCCTGATGACGTCGTCGTCGCTGAGGTCAAGCCGGATGACGATCTCCGTGAGCGCTTTGGCGAGGGTGCGTTCGAGCGTGGTCTTCATGGGCTCTTGGCCGGTCGTCGGAGGTTGTGATGCGTCCTGGACGGCCGCCATGGCGTGAAGGCGGCCCTGGTCAGCCTGCTGCCGGCTCGGTGAGCCGGGCTTCCAGCTCGGTGATCATCTGGGTGAGCAGGCTGGTTCCCCTGCCGAGTGCGGCCGATCAGGCAATGTCTCTGGCGTCCGGCGATGCCCCAGGCGACCCACCCCGTGAGGCAACTCCACATTATTGCGATCCAGAAAGCGAAAACCTTATTACGGTTATCGGATAGCTTTCGAGAAAGGGCGCACTAAAATACCTCCGCAGCCAATCATGGAAATGTGCCGAAAGCATTGGTAATCAATATTTCCCCCGCGTTCACCCGAAGTTCTCGCGGCAGGGGTCGGGTCGCGGCGATAATCCTTGATGGCAACGCTTTTGTGAGTCCACGAAAGCCCGTACCGAATTTGGAGATTCACATGAAGAAGTTCCTGGCGCTCGCGGGCGTGAGCGCCGCCCTGGCGGCCGGTCTCCTCGCGACCGCGCCCGCTCACGCGGCGACGGCAAACGCTACTTCTCCCAGCGCGATGTCGCCCTTCCGTTACTACGACACCTTCTACGGGCCGAATCCTTGGTGGTCATGCTCTCAGCGCGGAAATCTCGGGCTGCAGAGAGGTGAGTGGTACGACTATGACTGCAGGCCTGGCACCAGCTGGGTGGATCTCTATATCCAGGTAAGTCCCAACTAATTAGTCCAGCGAGCGAGCAGTCCCTCTGAGGATATCCAGCGATACTCCGGACGGATGCTTTCTCGATGTCAGGCTCGGCAGTGCCTCCGCGATGACCGATACCGGAGGCAGGACGGCCGCTGCTCGCTCTGCGGGGACCACTTGATCACCGCCGACCGGCCACCCAAGTCGCCCGACCAGTCGTATGCCGCGACGAGTGGCACGCACGGTTCTGAGGGGCCCCGGGTGCAGCAACGCACCCGGGGCCACCCGGCGAGCGGAGGGCCTTGATCGAGCACATCAGGAGCGCAGATCAGGAAGTTCCACGACTTCCGCGAGCCGACGGTCGGTTGCGTCGTCCACTGTTCTGCCATCTCCCTGATCAACTGGAGGCGCGACTCCTGACCCCGAGGTTGCGGGCTCATCGGCTGGTTACGCCGGGCACCCTGCCGGCTTGGCACCGGCGCTTGATCCGCGATCGGTGGACGTATCCGAGCCGGTCCGGCCCCCCGAGGATGAGTAAGGAGGTTCGGGACTTGGTGCTGCGCGCCGCAACGGTGAGGGCGCCTTGGGACGCCCTCACCGTTGCGGATCAGCCGACGGCGTAGGCGCGGGTGATCGTCTGGGTCACCCCGTCGCCGGCGGTGTCCGTGACTGCAGCGCGGATGGCGACAAATCCGGCCGCGGGAGGGTTCGTCAGCATGGCGGTCCAGCCGGAGCCGCTGCGGGTAACCGGGACGGGACGCCAGGTGGCGCCGTCGTCGGCGGACACCTCCAGCCGGATCGATTTCACCCCCGCCTTCGTGGAGCCGGGGTTGCGCTCAACCCACATGGGCATGCGGGTCGTGCTGCCCGGCTTGGCGCGGTTGAAGTCGTCCAGGCCCTCGGGGCTGTAGCGGACGGCCATCAAGGGCAGCGGCTGCCGCGCGGCGGTGGTGGCGGCCGGGAACGTCCAGACCGATTTCACCTCCGTGGAGAGCGTGGCCTGCCGGCGCATCGACGTGGTCAGCGTGTAGGCGCCGGATCCGGCGGGCAGGTCGGCGCGCAGTTCGCAGGTCTGCGGTTGGTGGACGTCGCAGTCGGCGAGGTCGGCGGTGGCCAGCGCCTTGCCGTCCTTGGCGAGGGTGGCGGTGCCGGTGGCGGCGGCGTCCGAGCCGGTCCTGCCCGGCTGCCCGTCGGCGAACATCGCCGTCGCGGCGAAGGTCAGGCCGTCGCCGGTGCGGTGGCCGGCCGACAGCAGGAACGACGGCCCGGTGACGGCGGCGTTCCAGACTTCGCTGGTGTGACCGCGTTTCATGAGCTTGCCACCGTCGGAGGTCAGCGCGGTGCCGACCTGGAGGCTGCTGTCGTAGACCAGACCCGGAGTCCGATAGTGGACGAGCGTGCCGGGCAGCGCGATGTCGCCTACCGACGCGACCGGGAACTCGACCATTGAATCGCCGACGCGCAGGCTGACCTGGGGTGAGCCCGTGGCGGCCGCTCCGAAGGCTCGGTAGGTCGCGGTGACCTTGGCCAGTTCCTTCTGTCTGGCGTGGTAGGCGGGGTCGTCCGGAAGGCCGCCGCCGCGCCGGTCGATCAGGGTGTAGACGTACGGGCTGGGCGAGAGGTCCTTGCTGAGCCACGTGGTCGCCAGGGTGTAGGTCAGGCCTGGTGACGCGGCGGGGATGACGAAGACCTGGGAGTTGGCGTCAAGGCCGAACATGCGGCTCCAGGAGCCCCACGCGCCGTGGTCCAGCCCGAGGGTGAGAACGCGCTGGAGTTGGGCGGTCGGATCGTCGATGGTGGTTTTCGTCGGCTTGCCCTGACGTGTGTCCACGGTGAGCCGCTGGTCGCTGCCGTCAACCTCCAGCGGGGAGTCGGCGATCGTCAGCACAGGCTGCCCGTCGATCTTCTCTCTGATGCTGGTGTAGAGGTTCCAGTCGCCTTTGGGCAGTCGTACTGCGGCCGTCCCGTTGTGGAAGGACAGCGCGTGGACGGTCCCGGTCTCGGCGTCGTAGATCTCGCCTGCCTGGGGGTCGACCGGCAGGCCCTGCCTGCCGACGACGGTGATGGTGACGTCGTAGGACTCCGGCTCGACGTACGCGCCGGCCAGCGTGCGGATCACCGTCTCGCCCGACTTGGCGGTGACTGTTCCCGGGTAGTCACCCGGGGCCTTCCCGTCCGCGTCGATGGTGAGCGTGACCGACGCCTCCCCCTTGGCCGGGACCGTGACCTGGTCGGACGGCAGTTTCAGCACCTCGCTGTCCGCCGACAGGCTGAGGGTGACCGGGGTGTCGCCCGCGTTGGCGTAGGCGATCGTTTTGGTCGCGGTCCGGCCGCCGGTGCCGTTCCAGGGGAAGGCCGCCCACACGTTGGCCTGCTTGGGCACGACCTGCTGCCGCAACGCGCGTACCAGGTCGATCGTCCCGGCGCCCTGCTGATAGAGCGTCGCGTCCTGGACCGGGGCGGCGCTGCCGATCAGCGCGGACTTGAGCTGCGCGCCCGTCCAGTCCGGGTGGCGCTGGGCCAGGATCGCCGCCGCTCCCGCCACGTGCGGGGCGGCCATCGAGGTGCCGCTCATCGATCGGTAGCCGCCCCCGACGGCGGCGGCCATGATATCGACGCCGGGCGCGGTCACGTCCGGTTTGATCGCGTGGTCGCTCACGCGCGGCCCCTGGCTGGAGAAGTCGGCCATCCGGCCCTGCTTGTCCACCGCGCCCACGGTGAGTGCCGCCTCGGCGCTACCGGGACTGAGCACGCTGGCTTCGATGCCGTCGTTCCCCGCCGCCGCGACGAACAGTGCGCCGGTCTGTTCCGACAGCGTGTTGACCGCCTGCTCCAGCGGATCCAGCTCCGGGCCGTCGGGACCGCCCCAGCTCATGTTGACGATCTTGGCCTTGACCTCGACGGCGGCCCACTCCATGCCGGCAAGGCCCTCAGACTCGGTCAGGCCATTGCCTTCGCCCACCTTTCCGATGGCCAGGCTCGCCTCCGGGGCCACGCCCCGGTATTTCTCGCCCCTGCCGGCCACGATCGAGGCGACGTGGGTGCCGTGGCCGTTGTTGTCGCGCATATCCGGTTCGTTGCTGAATTTCCCTTCATGCGTCACCGCGTCCTTCAGGTCGGGATGGTCGGGGTCGTAGCCGGTGTCGAGGACCGCGACCGTGACGCCCTTGCCTGTGAGGCCCTGCTGCCACGCCTGCGGTGCGCCGATCTGCTTGACGCTCTCGTCCAACGAGAAGCTCCTGCGGCCGTCCAGCCACAACTTGGAACGGCCCGCCACCAGAGTGCGAGCTCCCGTGAGAGTCCGCCAGGTCTGCGCGGCGTTCGCCTTGGACACACGTGCCGCGCTCATGCCCAGACTGGACAGCCGCCGCACCTGCGAGGAACCCAGGGGGGTGGTGATGCCCTGTTCGATGACGGGGATGTCGGGGGTGTCGGCGTCCCCGTACCGCCAGGCCAGGAGCTGGGTGACGTCGAACAACCGCCGGTCCAGCACACCCTGGGCGAGCAACGGCGCGGCATCCGACGGGATCACATACAGGTGGCCCCTGCGCACCTGGCTGGAGAAGTCGACCTGCCTGCCGGGCCCTGGCTCTACGCGATGCCCCTGACCGGTGACCACCACCCGGTCACCGGTGATCAGGGTCACCCCGTTCGCCTGCGGGGATAAAGCCTGTGGTGCCGGCGTGGCACCGATCGTTCCCGCCAGCAGCGCGGCGAGAAGCGACTTGCCCAAAGTCATGATCTACCTCACGTACGAAGGAAAAGGCCCTACCGAGGAAGCTCGTCCGTCCAACCCGTGGTCAGCTTGATGAACAACCCGCGGTTCGTACCCGCCAGCCCGCCATCAGCGGTGGGGAGCCAACTGGTGCGGATCACCCGGGACGTCTCGGGATCGACGACCAGCTTGCTCTCCCGCTTCCCGCCCTGGATCATCAGCTCCTCGCCGCCTTCGACCGCGCCCAGCCGCTGCACGCCCGGCAGTTCGGCGAGCGCGCGGAACGCCGCCGATCGGACGTCCGCGGGCGCGGGGAGCTCCGCGATCAGCGAGGCCAGCGGCAGGAGGGCGATGTCGTGCTCGCCGACGGGACCACCCTTCTGCATCGCGGTGACCTTCTGCCGCAACGCCTCGGGGTCCGTCGGCAACGCCTCGAGATCCTCCATGGAGACCTCGGTGCCGCTGTCGGCGGGTCCGAGCCAGAACGTGCCCGAGGGCTCCTTCACCACGCCGGGCCCGTTGCCTGGCTCCCCTCTGCTCCACCGCCGCCCGTCGCGCGTGGTCCAGCTCTCGCCCCAGAAGTGCCGGCCGTCCTCGCTCTCCCGTCTGATGTGCCAGTAGCTCCCCGAACCCTGTGGCGTGCGCTCCGCGCTGGCGGCGGCCACGAGCAGGACGTTCTTGGCAGAGGTCAGGGGCAGGACGTCACCGCCGGAGGCCGGTGGCTTGACGGGCACGGCGGCCGGACCGGTGGCGATCACGACGGCGGCGGCAGCAGCGACCGCGGCGGCGGCAAGGCCCGTGACCCGCATGGTCAGCGGCCGCCGGGACCGCCGAGGAGCCGCCGTACGGGCCATCACGGCCAGCAGTTGCCCCCGCGCGCCGGTCAAGGCGTCCGGGTCGGTTTCCGCCACCTCCGAGCGCAGGCGCTTGATCAGCTCAAGGTCGTTCATAGTCTTCTTCTCTCGTCTCGATGGGATTGGCGCCGCCCAGAGCGTGCGCGACCTTGCGGCGGGCTCGTGACAGGCGTGATCGCACCGTGCCGATGGGCACCTGCAGCGCTTGGGCCGTCTCCTCGTACGTCAGATCGCCCCAGGCGATCAGCAGCAGCACGTCCCGCTCGCCGCGGCCGAGTTTCGCCAGCGCGGCGGCCAGGCGTTGCCGGGTGGCGGATGCGGAGACCCGGGCGGCCACCCGCTCGTCGAACGCGGCGACCACCGGATCCTCACCCGTACGGGCCATGGCCCGGTAACCGCGCACTTCGGCCCGCCGGTGCAGGCCGATGACGTTCGTGGTGATGCCGTACAGCCAGGGCAACGCCTCCGTACGCGCGAATTCGTACCGGTGGCGCGTCTCGAAGGCCCTGGTGAACGCCTCGGCCACCACGTCCTCGGCGTGGTCGGGCCCGAGGCGCCGCGCGGCATAGCGGTGCAGGACGGTGGCGTGCCGGTCGAAGAGCGCCGCGAAGCACTCCGGTACGTCCAGGGATGCCGCGATGATGGCGGAATCGTCCTGGCACTCCGCCAACCCCGCCTGGCCGCGTGCCGATGGCCGGTGGTCGTCGGGAGGTGGGGGATCCGTCAAGACGAGCTCCCGTTCTGGGGTGGTTGTCACGACCGTCTTTATCTGTAGGGCGTTTTAGAGTTCCCAGTAGATGTTCCGAACGGGTAGAGGCCGTCCCCGATCAGGTCGCGAGTTCGTCGCCCGGGGCACCTCGGGCGTCGCGCCCCAACCCATGGCTCTCACCGACAACAAGACCTGAACGAGTCCACCCGAAACCGTCTAGTGCTCTGACCGCATAGGGTCGCCGGGTCGGTGGTCGCTTCGTTCACTTGTGTTTCCGGGTGGCGGTGTCACGCAGAAAAGTGATTGCCTCGGGGCCAGCAGCTCATGTTGGCTGGGCAGCATGGCTGAACTGCGTACCGATCGCCTCATCTTGCGCCGATGGCGTGAATCCGACCTTGAACCATGGGCGGCGATGAATGCCGATCCCGAGGTCCGGGAGCACTTGGGCGACCTGCTTACCCGCGAACAGAGCGATGCCTCCGTGTCGCGATTTCGGGCCGAGTTCGACCAGCGAGGCTACGGGTGGTGGGCGGTTGAGGTGGAGGCCACGGGCGAGTTCATCGGCTTCGCAGGCTTGGATGAAGTGGACGACCACATGCCGTTCACAGGAGTGGAGATCGGCTGGCGGCTCGCCCGCTCGGCCTGGAGTCAGGGCTACGCCACCGAGGCTGCGCTGACAGTCCTGGCCCACGGCTTTGACGCTCTTGAGCTTCCTGAGATCCTCGCTGTCACAACGGCCACCAACCTTCGTTCCCAGGCGGTGATGCGCCGGATCGGCATGACCCGGGACCCGGCCGACGACTTCGACGACCCCACCGAGCCCGAAGGGCCACTGCGTCCGAACGTGCTGTACCGCATCGCCCGTAGTGCGAGGATCTGACGTTCTCCGCTGGGTCGTTTGATCAGGCTGCGGCGGCGACGGGGCGGCCCCAGCGAATGCCTTTCTCGCTGCGGATGCGGGCGCGTTCCTTGCGTTGGGCGGCGAGTACATCGGGGTGGCGGGCGTTGGCGTTGCGCCAGCGCAGATAGGCGTGCAGGGCACGAGTCTGGACGGCATGGCCGCGGTGGTTGGAGTTGGCAGTCTCACGACATGCTCAGCCCGTCACGGGACCGGAGTATCGATCGCAGCACGGTGGGGCGCCCGATCGTCTCCCAGGTGGTCGTCATCGCCGTCACCGTGGACGGCCACTGCGAGGTCCTCGGCCTGACCGTCGGCGAGCAGGCGTTCTGGACCGAGTACCCGCGTTCCCTGCGCTCCGTTGTTGGAGCAGGCATCCCACTTGAACGCTGAGCTGCTGCTCACCCTTCCCGCGATGCACATTGGCGACCGCTTGACCGGTTCCATCGTGCGGGACATCAGCCGCCGCGTCGCCGCCGGCTACGGGAAACACCCGCAAGATCGACGCCAGCGAACCGCTGGCCGTCCTGCAGTACGGTGACACCCGCGGCCGTCATGCTTCTGGGTGCTACGTGTTTCATCCAGCTGAGCTGGAGGTGCAACGCATCAAGAGGGCCTACTGGCGAGCCCGCGCCCTCGATGACCTCAACGACGCCGAACTGCCGACGATGCCCCCTCCGACCCTCACCGCCGCGCAAGTCGCCCAGCTCGTCAGCACGGCAATGAAGGACGACCCCAGCATGACGGTGATCCCGACTCGGGCGGAGCCACCCACACCAGGACTTGGAGGGTAGGAGCGAGCCGACGAGCCGGCCTCCCATCACCGAGGGTCTCCTGCATCATGCATGACCGTTGAGGCGTCAGCACGGGAGGCCCTCGCCATGCCGGAGCAGCCGTACCTGCCCCGGCCCGGGTGCGATGGGCCCGGACGGCATCTGTTCGCGTACGAGCTGGAGCTGCGTTGCGACGGAGATGACCAGCGAATCCAGCGGCGACGACGCCGACCGCACACCCGGCCGCGCCGAGCTCGTGATGGCCGCCGCTCGGCTGGCCGGACTGCTGGAACTCGACGACACCGCCGACACCGAGCTGCAGCGGCGTCATGAGGCCCGGGTCAGGAGTGGGCGGCGGGCCCAGGTGGCCCAGCGCCAGAGCCATTCGACCGGCCCTTGGCGGAAGCGGCGCAACCAGAAGGCGGACAACGACCACTGCGCGATGAGGATGGCGGCGCCAATCGTGATCACCGTCGTGGAGGCCCACTCCTGTGGCCTGCCGCCGATCAGGGGAGCGGCCGCCAGGACGAGGAGCGTGGCGGTCAGGTAGTTGGTCAGCGCCATGCGGCCCAGCGGCGTGAAGACGGTGTGCAGCAGCGACCGGAGCGGCGTTCTGAGCAGGAGCAGGACGAGACACACGTACGTGCCGGCGAGCAGCAGCCCGCCCACCACGGAGGCGAACCTGACGGCATGGGCGTTGCCGCCACCTGCCTGTATCCAGAGCGCGGGCACCGCGCCCGCCGCGAACAGCGAGGCCAGTACGGCGGGGACGCGCGTGGAGCTCTCGATCCGCGCGATCACCCCGTACCGGACCAGTGCCGAACCCAGCAGGAACAGCGCGGGCACCATCGTGTAGAAGCCGCCCACGAGCAGCGCGGTCACCATGAGGGCGGCGGCGAGCGCGGCCACGGCCCACCGGGGCAGCCACGTCGAGGGCAGCAGCACGATCAGGCCGGCCAGCGCGTAGAAGGTCAGGATCTCGCCCTGCCATAGCAGCACGAAATGCGCCAGGCCGATCGCGAGCAGGGCCAGCAGCCGGCGCAGCAGCAACACTCGCGGGCGCGGTTCGTGACGGGCGGCGGACTCCAGGAACAGGGAGAAGCCGATGCCGAAAAGCAAGGAGAAGATCGGGAAGAAGCGCTGGTGGACGAACAGATCCAGCCATGCCCGTCCCGTGACAACGTCGCCCGCGCCGGCGATCGCCTGGATGTTGGCCGGCAGGATCCCGCACAGCGCGAATCCGCGCAGCACGTCGAGCGCGGCGATGCGCGCCGGGCTCTGCGACGCGGGCAGTGGGGGTGAGCAGTCAGGTTGCACGAGTCCACCCTGCCGCCGCGGCTCCGTCCTGTGATCGGCCGAAAGGACATGATCGGATCGGCGTCATGGTACGTCCGGCCGATACCGGGTTCCCCCGGCCGGGGGAACCGCCGGCTCTGCGCGGGATGGCCGGCGTGGACCGTGGAGGCGTCCTACGGGGCGGAGATGGGAGGGCTGGCGGTGACTGCGAAGCCTCCTTCGCCTGGGATCACGTCATGGCGAGCCTCTCCCCCGCCGCTGCCGACACTGTTTCGGCGGCCTCCATCAAGGGAGACCACCGGCGGCCCCACGGCGACCGTCACGGGAACCCTCGTCCGAGCCACCCCGGGCGGCCCGTGGGAGGATATGGATCCGGGGCGGCTACGTCCTCAAGGACAAGAGCCCGCTCCGATGACGCTGCCGAGTCTTTGGTGATGCCGACGCGCGGCAACCACCGGAACTTTGGTCGCACCGACGCGCAACAAGCGATCGCGAGCCCGCAACGTTCACCCGTCACGGCGGGCCCGGCGCGGACACGAAACTGACCGCATGATCGGAAAAATATCATGGGCAGGGCCGTCGATCCGGCGGCTTCTCGCTCTGGTCACCGGTGGCTGCCTGGCGATGACCGCAGGCGTCACGCCGGCCGCCGCGCAGCAACAGGCGGCCTCGAAGGCGCGGCCGCCGGTCGTGAAGCTGGACTCGGGCCGGATCCGGGGCACGGACGACGGCACGGTCAGGACGTACTCGGGAATTCCTTACGCGCAGCCGCCGGTGGGAAGACTGCGGTGGAAGGAGCCGGTGCGGGTCGCACCGTGGCAGGGAGTGGCCGACGCCACCAAGCCCGGCCGGCCGTGCCTCCAGGAGGAAGGGGGCAGGCAGGCCGGTGGGGAGGACTGCCTGTTCCTTGACGTCACCGCGCCGGCCAAGTCGTCGCGCGAGCGGCTGCCGGTGATGGTGTGGCTGCACGGAGGCGGCTTCCTCACCGGCACAGGCAGCATGTACAACGCCCAGCGGATGGCCGGCCAGGGCGAGGTGATCGTGGTGACGCCCAACTACCGGCTCGGGGCGTTCGGCTACCTCGCCCTGCCGGGGCTGCCCGGCTCGGGCACGTTCGGGCTGGCCGACCAGCTCGAAGCCTTGCGATGGGTGCAGCGCAACGCCGCGGCCTTCGGCGGCGACCCGGGCAACGTGACCCTGATCGGCCAGTCCGCCGGAGGAATCAGCACCTGCGCGCTGCTCACCTCTCCGGCCGCGCGCGGCCTGATCGACAAGGCCGTCATGCAGTCCGGAACGTGCACGCTCAACTGGCCGACCGGCACCTACGTCCCGGTTCCGGACATGCCGCCGTTCACGCCGTACCCTTCGCTGAAGACCAGCCGGGACATCGGCCTGGCCGCGGCCAAGCGGCTCGGCTGCGCGGCGGGCAAGGAGCTGGAGTGCCTGCGGTCCAAGCCGGCCTCTGAGCTGATGAAGGTCAACGGCAGCTTCGGCACCGCCCTCGCCCACGGCACGCCGCTGCTGCCACTCGACCCTGCGCAGGCGCTGCGCGCGGGCAAGTTCCTGCGCGTGCCGGTGATCTCCGGCGGCACCAAGAGCGAGAGCACCGGCTTCGTCGCCGCCACCGCGCAGGCCGGGCTCCCGGTGACCGCCGAGAACTACCCGGCATTGATGAAGAACGCGTTCGGCGAGCAGGCCGACAAGGTGCTGCGGGAATATCCGCTGACCGACTTCTCCTCCCCCGGCCTGGCCTGGGCGACGGTGAGCAGTGACCGCGCCTGGGCCTGCCCGACCCTGGAGGCCGATGAGGCGATGGCCGCCCGCACCACGGTGTACGCCTACGAGTTCGCCGACGCCAACGCCCCGAACATCACCGGCACCCCCTCGGACTTCCCGCTGGGCGCCCACCACGCCAGCGACCTGCCGTACCTGTTCGACCTGGACGGCGAGCGATGGGACGGGCTCACGCCGGAGCAGTGGCGGCTGGCGGAGCAGATGATCGGCTACTGGACGTCCTTCGCCCACACCGGCAAGCCCCAGGCCACCG
>NZ_JBSFTC010000316.1:0-11869 GCF_053590415.1 Nonomuraea sp. NPDC003201 | reverse complement strand
ACCGACACCAGCGCGAGGCCGCGCCCTTCGTGGACGTCGCCGGGGATCCCCATGCGCGCCAAGGCCGCACGGAGTTCGTCAGCGGCCAGCCGGACGGGCGGGTGGGACGGGCGGGTGGGACGGGCGGGTGGGACGGGCGGGTGGGCGGCCTAAGATCGTTGGCCGCTGAAAAGGCGCTCGGCCATGCGGTCCCACTCGGCGTCGTGCCCGGGAACGGCCAGGATGCGGCGCAGCGCCTCCTCATCCCCGTGCCGAGCCCGGAACCAGTCCCCCACCGTCACCCCGACCTCGGGCCGCGAGACGACCTCCACATCGTCCCCGACGCCAAGCTCCCCGAGTGAGACCACCCGCAGGTAGGCCCCGGGCCGCCCCGCCGCCGTGAATCGCTTGACCCACCCCGGCTCGTCCATCCAGTTGCGGAACACCACGCACGGGATCCGGGGCCCGCTCACCTCCAGCAAGGCGCTGCCCACCCGCCACCGCTCGCCGATCACAGCCCCTGTGACATCGAGCCCGGACGTGGTGAGGTTCTCGCCGAACTGCCCGTTACGCAGCTCCCGCCCGAGCTCCCCTTCCCACCAGTCGTAGTCCTCTCTTGCGTACGAGTAGACGGCTTGGCCGGGCGAGCCGTGGTGCTTCTTGTCGGCCCGCTCGTCACCCGCGAGCCCGTTGTCCAGTACGGCCACCCGGTGCGTGACCGCCCGCTTGTCGATCGCCGTACGCCCCAGCTTCCCCGCCCACTCAGCCTCGACCGATTGGCCCACATTTACGGAGATAACGCCCATGCTTGGACGGTAACCGAGAGCCTGCTCCCCCAGCGACCCGATTACCTCTCACCTCGATCTCCACCCCAGGGTGGAGATCCGCGCACTCAACCCTCGGGCCGATCCGGTACGCCTTGCCGATCCCTACGGTCAAACCCGTGGAACCCATACTGATCTCTCTCCTCGCCCCCCTCGCCGTGGTGTTCGTGGTCTACCGCCAGATGCAGACCCGTCCCACCGCCAAGCGGGGCATCCTCTACACCGCCGCCTTCATGGTCATCGTCGGCATCGCATCAGGCGGGGTCATCGATCCCCGGCACCTCGCACTCAGCCTCGGTCTGGCCCTGGTGGGGGCCGTCGTCGCCGTCGTCCTGGGCGTGTGGCGGGGGACGACCGTACGGGTGTGGCTGGACGACTCCGGCGTCTCCTGGTCGAAGGCCACGGCCTGGACCATGCTGGTGTGGCTGGCCTCGGTCGCCATCCGCGTCGGCCTGTACTTCGCCGGAGGCGCCCTCGGCCTCGACCTCTCCAGCGGCGGGATCCTGCTGTTCATCGGCCTCACCATCGGCGCCCAGTCGTACGTCGTCGCCCGTAGGGGGCGTGCGCTTTCGAGCATGGACAGGCGACCGGATACCGTCGTGGGGTGATGCGTGCGCCGTACGGAATCGCCCTCGCGCTGCAGCTCGGGGTGATCGCGCTGCTGATCGCGGCCCAGATGGGAGCAACCCCCGCGCCGGGCCTGACCGGCATCGGACTGGCGGTCACCCTCCTGACCGCCGGACTGGGCCTCACCCTGCTCACCACCCTGTTCCTGTCACTACGCGAACGCCGCACCCACCGAGAGGCCCCAAGGAAAGTCTCACGAGGATCCCGGCGGGAGGTCCTCCTGGAGACCCAGCGAGAGGCCCCACGGGGGTCCCGACAGGAGGTCCCGACGGACGCCCAACGGAAGGTCCCGGGGGAAGTCCCGACGGGGGCCCGGCAGGAGGGCCCGCGGGAAATCGCGTCGGAGGCCCCGCAGGAGGACCGGTGGGAGGGCCCCCCGGAGACCCAGCCAGAAGCCTCACGGGAAGACCCATGGGGGGCCCTGACGGAAGCCCGGCGGGAGGTCCCGCTGGAGACCCACCGGGAGGTCTCACGGGCGGCCCGACAGGAGGCCCGACAGGAGGCCCGACAGGAGGCCCGACAGGAGGCGCGGCCCGAGGGCCAGCGGGAGGTCCGGTCTGAAGGCCAACGGGAGGTCCAGCGGGCAGGAGGCTCACCGACGCAGCCGTCAGCGCCGGCCAGCCCATCGCAGCCAGAAGCGCCAGCGCCAGTGCCGGGCAGCCCACCAGAGCCGTCCGCACCAGACAACCCGACGGACCCAGGAGCGCCGGCACCGGGCAACCGACCACAACCGGAAGCCCCAGCGCCAAGCGACCTACCGCAGTCCACATCACCCGCGCTGGGCAACAGACCGAAGCCAGAACCCCCAGCGCCAAGCAGTCCGACGCCGTCAGGGCCAGCAGTACCCGGCAGCTCGCCACCATCGAGGCCAACAGCACCCGACGGCCCGATGCCGTCGGGGTCGCCGGCACCCGGCAGCCCGGCACCATCAGGGCCAGCAGCATCCGGCAGCCCGACGTCCTCGGGGTCACCAACGCCCGGCGGCCCGATGCCGTCGGGGCCGCCTGCGTGGAGCAGGCTGCGGATGCCGGGTGGTGGCCTGGCGGGGGCAGAGGCAGAGGCGGAGGCTGGGTCAGGGTTGGAGGCGGGGCCGGGGTTGGAGGCGGGGCCGGGGTTGGGCGCGAGGTCAGGGTTGGGGGATTTGCGGGCCTTGCGGGTTTTCGGGGTGCCTGTCGCGCTGATCGCCCTCGCCATGGCCGTGGTCCTCTCCATCGCCCTCAGCACCCTGACCGACGGCGGCGCCGCGATCGGGGCTCTGCTCATCTCCGTCAGCCTGGCCGTCACCCGCTTCACCCTGCGTCAGGCGCTGCCCATCGGCCTGCTGGCCGTCGGGGGTCTGGTCGTGGCGGGTGTGATCGCCGACAACCCGGCCCGGGACCTTCCCCTCATCCTCAGCACCTGCCTGATCTTCCTGATCTCGTACGCGGCCAGACAGCGGAAGGCCACCAGGGCCGCCGAGGCGCGAGAGGCCGTGCTCGCGGAACGGGCCAGGATCGCCAGGGAGATCCACGACATCCTCGCTCACTCCCTCTCGGCCCAACTCGTCCACCTGGAGGGCGCCAAGTTGCTGCTGCGCGCGGAGCGCACGGTCGAAGCGCTCGACCGGGTCACCCGGGCCCGCGACCTGGCCAAGTCGGGGCTCGATGAGGCCAGGCGCGCGGTGCAGGCGCTGCGCGAGGACCCGCCCGCGCTCCCCGTGGCGCTGCGCACGCTGGCGGACGACTTCGAGAGCGCCGCCCACCAGGCCTGCACGCTGCGCGTCTCCGGCCCCGAGCACCGCCTGTCGCCGGAGACGGAGCTCGCCCTGGTGCGCACCGCCCAGGAAGCTCTCACGAACGTACGCCGCCATGCCCCCGGCAGCCCGGCCACGGTCGAGCTCGACTTCGACCGGCTCTGGTGCGAGCTGCGCGTCACCAACCCGGCCTCCGCCGAGAAGGGCTCGCCCGGGGGCGGCTACGGCCTCGTGGGCATGCGCGAACGGGCCGAGCTGCTCGGCGGGACGCTGTCGGCAGGCGAACACGACGGCGGCTTCCAGGTGCGCCTGAAGGTGCCGGCATGACCGGGGGTGCCCGGATGACCAGGGTCATCGTGGTGGACGACCAGGCCGTGGTGCGCGAGGGCCTGGTGCTGCTGCTCGGGCTGCTGCCGGACATCGAGGTGGTCGGCTCGGCCGGCGACGGCGAGGCGGCGCTGCGGCTGGTCGAGGAACGGCGGCCGGATGTGGTGCTCATGGACCTGCGCATGCCGCGCATGGACGGCGTGGAGGCCACCGGCCGCATCCGTGCCGGGTTTCCGGACACCCAGGTCGTGGTGCTCACCACGTACTCCGACGACGAGTCCGTCTTCGCGGCGCTGCGAGCGGGCGCGCGCGGCTTCCTCACCAAGGACGCGGACGCCGACGACATCGCCAGGGCCGTCGCCACGGTGAAGCGCGGCGACGCCCAACTCGACCCCACCGTCCAGCGCCGCCTCCTGGACACCATGTCGGCGCCCACGAGGCAGACCCCGGCCACAACCGGAACCATCCCTCCTCCTCCTGGAGTCGTCCGTGACGGCCTCCCCGACGGGCTGACCCCGCGCGAGGGCGAGGTGCTGGCTCTCATCGCCGACGGCCTCTCGAACACCGAGATCGCCGGCCGCCTCTACATCTCGGAGGCCACCGTCAAGACCCACATCAACAACCTCTTCGCCAAGGCGGGCCTGCGGGACCGCGCCCAGGCGGTCTCCTACGCCTTCCGGCACGGGGTGGCGCGCCCGCAGTGAACCCGGCCGGTCAGGCGCGCCTGAGCTGGGACTCGCCGTCGAACCCGGCCAGTTGTAACAACGTCTCCAACGCCGCCTGCCGGGTCTCCTCGACCGAGTCGCCCCGTTCGCCGAAACACTCCGCAGCCACGTCGAGCAGCGCCGCCACCACGACCGCGTCGGGATAGGGCACGTCGACGAGCACGGTGCCGTCGCCTCCCTCCTCTCCCGAAACCAGGTGGAGCCTCAGCAGCCGTCGAGCCTCCTCAGCCACAGCCACCCCCAACACGGCGGCACGCTCGAATCGCTCAGAAGCAATCACGTCACCCTCCAGTCGCACTGGTGTTCGGAATAGAAGGTAGGCGATGGCACCGACAGAAAATCGTCGCGATCGCCTGTGCGATCGGCTGGCTAGGCTCGGATCCGTGTACGACTCGATCATCAGCGTTCACGGCCTCACGGTCGAACTCGGCGGCAACCCCGTGCTGCGAGACATGGAGCTGACCGTGTCACCGGGCGAGATCGTGGCGGTCGTCGGCCCGAACGGGAGCGGCAAGTCGACCCTGCTGCGCTGCCTTGCGGGGCTCCAGCCCGCGACCTCCGGCGAGGTCAGGGTGTTCGGGGAGCCGCCGGCCGACGACGCCGCCTTCTGGCGCCGGGTGGCGATGCTCGGCGACGAGCCCGCCTGGTATCCGGGGCTCACCGCCCGCGAGCACCTGGAGCTCATGGGAGCCGTGCACGCCGAGGCCCGCATGGAGGTGGAGGCGGCGCTGGAGGTGTTCGCGCTGGTGGAGCGGGCGGACGCGCCGCCGCTCAACCTGTCCACCGGGCAGCGCCAACGCCTCTCCCTGGCCTCCGCGCTGCTCAGGCCGAGCACGTTGCTGCTGCTCGACGAGCCGGAACGCGGCCTGGACGCCGGTTTCCGCGCCCGGCTGGCCGATCTGCTCGAGGAGTACGCGGGCGAGGGAGGCACCGTGGTGATGGCCACGCATGATCACGGCCTGGCCGGGCGCGCCCGGCAGGTCTCACCGTCAGGGGTGGACGCATGAGCGGAGCCGACGTAGCGCCTGGGGTGGACGCGGGCAGTGTGCGGGTGGTGCGGGCGTATCTCCGCTCGCGTGGCCCGGCCCGCGGTGGCCTGCTCGATCGGTACGTCGCCGGGTTCGGGCTGGCGATGCTCGCCGCCGTGCTCGGCCACCCGCTCACCACCGTGCTCCAAGGGCTGGCCGGAGCCGCCGATCCCGCTCGCGTGAGCGCGGGAGCGGCCCTGCTCGCGCTGGCGCTGGCCGGTTTCCTGGCCGCGGCCCGCGCGGCGGGACCCGTGATGCTGTCCGCCGCCGACGCCTCCTGGCTGCTGCCCTCGCCGCTGAGCCGGCGGCACCTGCTCGGACGGACCGCCCGGGTGCTGTTCACGGCGGCGGTGGCGGCCGGGCTGCTGCTCGGGCTGGGGCTGGTCGCCGTGCTGGGCGCCCCCGACCAGCTCGTGTGGCGCCTGCTCGGCGCCATGGTGCTGGGCGTCTCGGCGACCGCGGGCGGGATGGCCCTGGCGGTGCTCGGTCAGGCGTCCCAGTCGTGGCAGGTCTGGGTGACGTCCGCGACGGTCGCGCTGCTGGTGGCCGCCGTCGTGACCGTCACCGGGCAGCTGCGCACGGTGCTCGCCGTCGCCGCGAGCGCTCCCTTGTCGGCGGTGGCCGTCGCCGCGGCGGTCGCGGCGGCCTCCTCCGCCCTGCTGGTACGCCACGCGTGGACGTCACTCGACCGCATCCCCACCCGTACCCTCGTCACCGCCTCGACCCGGGCGGGACACGTCGCGAACGCGGCCGTCGGCCTCGACCCCGACGCGCTCACCTGGATAGCGGAGGACAACCACTGGCGGGCCAGGAAGCTCAGCTCGCGGCGGTGGCCGGCGCTGCCCGCACCCCTCGCGCTGGCCTGGCACGACTGGCGCCGGGTGGGCCGCAGGCCGGGTCGGCTGGGGGCCCTGTTCGCGATGTCCGCGTTGCCCGCCGTGCTGGCGCAGGCGGGCGGCGCTCCGGTGACGCTCGGGGCGGCCGTGCTGGCGGGTTCGCTGGCCGTGGCGGCGGTGAGCGTGTCGGGGGCGCGCAGGGACGGCGACAATCCGGCCCTGTCCAGGCTGCTCGGCGTTGACCGCCGCCAGGCGCTCGCGGCCCGCGCGGTGCTGCCCATGCTGCTGAGCGGCGCGTGGGCGACCCTGGGGCTGGCCGCCCTGAGCGCCGGCGGCGCGCTGCCAGGGGCGTGGTGGCTGTTCGGGCCACTGGCGGCACCCGCGCTGGCCGCGGCCGCGCTGCGGATGGCCAGGAGGAGTCCGGTCGACCACTCCATGCCGATCATCGACACCCCGGGCGGCGCGATCCCGACCGGACCGCTGCGCTGGGCGCTCACCGGGGTGGACCTGGCCGTGCTCGGGTGCCTGCCCGCCGTTGCCGCGCTGCTGTCCCCGCCGGGCCCGCTGGGCGGCTTCCTGGCGGCTCAGGCCGTCGCGGGCGCTCTGGTGCTGGTGGGGTACGTGGTCCGCAACCGCGGGTAGGGCGCTCAGGCCACGTACACGACGCTCTCGACGCCCCCGTACGGGATCGTCCGGTCCCTGCGCATGCCCGCCCGCTCCGCCACCTTCAGCGACGCCAGGTTGTCGGGCCGGATGACCGCGACGACGGTCCCGAGCCCCTTGCCGACCCGCAGCGCCGCCTCCACGAGCTCCCCCGCGTACCCGTGACCCCAGGCGGACGGCCGGAACCGGTAGTAAAGGTTCAGCACCTCGTCCCCGCCGACGATCGCGCGGCGCAGCCCCCCGAACCCGAGCACCTCCGGCCCGCCGATCGCCCGCGCGGCCCAGTAGCCTATGCCGCGCTCGGCCCAGTCGGCGAGCCACAGGTCCAGCATGGCGCGGCTGGACACCAGGTCGATGCTGGGGCCCCCGGGGTTGTACACGTTGGTACGGGGGTCGGAGTGAAGCTCATGGACAGCGGTCAGATCGTCGAGCGTGACCCGAGAAAGGACCATGCGCGCGGTTTGCACCACTTCCATGGTTTCAGGGTAGTCGCCCCCGAAAGCCCTACTTCTTCTTGTCGGTGGACGACTCGGTGGACAGCGCGGCGACGAAGGCCTCCTGGGGCACCTCCACGCGGCCGACCATCTTCATCCGCTTCTTGCCTTCCTTCTGCTTCTCCAGCAGCTTCCGCTTACGGGAGATGTCACCGCCGTAGCACTTGGCCAGGACGTCCTTGCGGATGGCGCGGATGTTCTCGCGGGCGATGACCCGGGCCCCGATGGCGGCCTGGATCGGCACCTCGAACTGCTGCCTGGGGATCAGCTCGCGCAGCTTCTTCGCCATGTCGACGCCGTACGTGTAGGCCTTGTCCTTGTGGACGATGGCGCTGAACGCGTCGACCGGCTCACCCTGCAGCAGGATGTCCACCTTGACCAGGTCGGCCTCCTGCTCGCCGGCGGGCTCGTAGTCGAGCGAGGCGTAGCCGCGGGTGCGCGACTTGAGCTGGTCGAAGAAGTCGAAGATGATCTCGCCCAGCGGCAGCGTGTAGCGGATCTCGACCCGGTCCTCGGACAGGTAGTCCATGCCGAGGAGCTGGCCGCGCCGCCCCTGGCAGATCTCCATGATCGCCCCGATGAACTCGGACGGCGCCAGGATCGTCGACTTGGTGACCGGCTCGTAGACCTGCGCGATCTTCCCGCCCGTGGGGAACTCCGACGGGTTGGTGACGGTGAGCTCCTTGCCGTCCTCCATGACCACGCGGTAGACGACGTTGGGCGCCGTGGAGATCAGCGACAGGCCGAACTCGCGCTCCAGCCGCTCCCGCACGATCTCCATGTGCAGCAGCCCCAGGAACCCGACCCGGAACCCGAACCCGAGCGCCGCCGACGTCTCCGGCTCGTAGACCAGCGCCGCGTCGTTGAGCTGCAGCTTGTCGAGGGCCTCGCGCAGCTCGGGGTATTCGTCGCCGTCGATCGGGTAGAGCCCCGAGAACACCATCGGCTTGGGATGCTCGTAACCCGCCAGCATCTCCTGGGCCGACTTGGCCGCCGAGGTGACCGTGTCACCCACGCGCGACTGGCGCACGTCCTTGACGCCGGTGATCAGGTAGCCCACCTCGCCGACGCCCAGCCCCCGCTCGGAGACCTTGGGCTCGGGCGAGATGACGCCGATCTCGAGCGTCTCGTGGGTGGCGGCGGTGGACATCATGAGGATGCGCTCGCGCTTGCTCAGGTGGCCGTCCACGACCCGCACGTACGTGACGACGCCGCGGTAGGTGTCGTAGACGGAGTCGAAGATCAGCGCCCGGGCCGCCGCGTCGGCGTTGCCCACAGGGGCGGGGATCTCCCGGACCACGTGATCGAGCAGCTCGCGCACGCCCTCGCCGGTCTTGCCGGACACCCGGAGCACGTCGGACGGGTCGCAGCCGATCAGCCCCGCCAGCTCCTCGGCGAACTTCTCCGGCTGCGCCGCCGGCAGGTCGATCTTGTTGAGGACGGGGATGATGTGCAGGTCGGCGTTCATGGCCAGGTAGAGGTTGGCCAGCGTCTGCGCCTCGATGCCCTGGGCCGCGTCGACCAGCAGGATCGCGCCCTCGCACGCCTGCAGCGACCTGGACACCTCATAGGTGAAGTCGACGTGGCCGGGCGTGTCGATCATGTTGAGCACGTGACCGTCCCACGGCAGCCGCACGGCCTGCGACTTGATCGTGATGCCCCGTTCGCGCTCGATGTCCATCCTGTCGAGGTATTGAGCGCGCATGGAGCGATCGTCGACCACGCCGGTGATCTGCAGCATCCGGTCGGCAAGGGTTGACTTGCCATGGTCGATGTGCGCGATGATGCAGAAGTTGCGGATCAACGCGGGGTCGGTCTGGCCAGGCTGAGTGCGCACCGAAGTCCGTTTCGACAGGGTTGAGGTCAAGCAGTCTTTCATGGTGACATGCCCGGGTGACTGCCCGAACCGTCATCCGCCGCGGCCTGCGCCTGCTCACGCTTGCCTTGGCCGTCGTAGTCGCGCTGGTCGGCCTCCTCGCCGCCGCGCTCCGCCTCCAGTTTACCGGTGCACCGGCGGCCTGGGCGAAGAGCACGGGCAACGACGCGCTCTGGCTGGGCCACGCGTGGGTGGACGGCCGCCGCACGGAGCGCGACGTCGAGCAGTTGGCGGTACGGCTGCGCGCCACGGGGATCAAGGACGTGTACGTCCACTCCGGCCCTTTCAACTGGGACGGCACCTTAAGCCCAGACAAATACCCCAACGCCGGAAATTTCGTGAAGTGGTTACGCGAGCGCCTCCCCGCGGTCCGCATCTCCGCCTGGCTCGGCCAGTCCGTCAAGAACGGCCTCGACCTCGACGACCCCAAGTCCCGCGAGAACGTCCTGTCCGGCGTCGCCGCCATCATGAAACAGGGCTACGACGGCATCCACTACAACTTCGAGCCGATCGGCGACGGCGACACCGAGTTCCTGGAGCTGCTGGAACGCACCCGCCGGCACACCGGCCTGCTGTCCACCTCCACCCCGCAGATCGAGCCGTACCCGGGCCTGCGCCTGACCGCCAGGGCCCTGCTGTCGCACGACAAGTACTGGTCCCAGGGCTACTTCAAGCAGGTCGTGGACCGCGTGGACCAGGTCGCCGTCATGACGTACGACTCCTTCACCCCCCTGCAGTCCCTCTACGGCGGCCACGTGGCCCGCCAGGCCGGGCTGGCCCTGGACCTGGTGCCCGCCGACAAGGCCCTCTACATCGGCGCGTCGCCGGGCGTGTCCAGGAAGCGGCCGCCGACCCGCACGTTGATGCCGGACTGCTTGCGGGTGTTGTTGTACCAGGCGGTCACGTAGGTGTCCCGGTCCTGCCCCGGCCTACCACGACCACGGCGTGCCCTGGCTCGACAACGCCGAGAGCGTCGCCATGGCCGCCGAGGGCGCCCGGCTCGCGCTGTCGGAGCACGGCCGCCGCGAGCGCTTCGGCCTGGCCCTCTACGTGGACTTCGCCGCCACGGAGGAGGACTGGCACGAGTACGCCACACGGTGGATGATCGGCTAAAGTAGGTTTCCGCGCCGAGCGAGCGCCGAGCATCCGAAACGCCGATGCTCAAGTACGCGTTGATTTGAGAGCCAACCTGAGTTATTGGTATCCTGTTCAACTGCGTGTGGCGCGCCCTCTCTCGAGCCCGCGCGCCCCATCCATCACTCAGACTTTCACCGAGGCTTCTTCGTGGCGAACATCAAGTCCCAGATCAAGCGCAACAAGCAGAACGAGAAGGCTCGCCTGCGCAACAAGGCGGTCAAGTCCTCTCTGAAGACGGCCGTCCGCAAGTTCCGCGAGGCCGCCGAGCAGGGCGACACCGAGCAGGCCGCCGTGCTGCAGCGGGTCGCTGCCCGCCAGCTCGACAAGGCCGTCAGCAAGGGCGTCATCCACAAGAACCAGGCTGCCAACCGCAAGTCCGCGATCGCCAAGCAGGCCGCGGCGCTGGCCGCCGCCAAGTAGGCCGGCCGCCAGGCAGAACGCCTGGCACAGGAAACGCCGCACTCCCTCCGGGGGGTGCGGCGTTCTCGTTTTCGCACCTTTTTGTCACAGTTTCGATATCACACGCCCGTATCGGGTGCGTCACCGTTCCAAAGATCGCCTTGCCCCGCTGCCCGAACCTGCCCGAAGGTGCACTAAAACGGGCGAAGGGGGACACATGCGGGGGCCGTTGGTCGTCAAACGTGCGCTCAGCGAGCCGCTGCTCCTCCTGGCCGCCTTCGGCTCGATCCTCCTGGCCACGACCACGCTGGTCGCGCTGACCATGTACGCCTCCTCCATCGCGGACGCCGGTGTCCGCAGGACGATGGAGACGGCCTCGTACCGCCAGACCGCCGCCACCGTCAGCGCCCCCGTGACGGCCGAGACGTTCCCGAAGTTCGACCGGTCGGTACGCGCCGAGTTCGCCAAGGCCTACGCACGGCCGCCCGCCGTCACCACCAGCTTCCGCTCCGACTCCTACGTCATGCCGGGCCAGGACGCCCAGGAGCGGCCCGAGCTGCTCAGGTTCGGCAGTTACGACGGGCTCGACCAGCACGCCAGGCTCGTCTCCGGCTCCTGGCCGCGCGCCGGCGGGGACGGGGTGGAGGCCGCGATCTCGCTGTCGGCGGCCTCGGCGACCGGGCTCAAGGCGGGGCAGGAGTTCACCACGAAGGGCCGCCTCGACCCCCGGCCGGTCACGGTCCGCGTCGTGGGCGTGTTCCAGCTCAACGACCCGTTCGGCGAGCGGTGGGCGGGTGAGCAGCTGCTCAGCCGGGGTGTGGAGCGCGGCGAGTTCACCACGTACGGGCCGCTGATGGTGCCGCGCGAGACGTTCGTCGCCCGCTTCGCCACGAGCGTGAACGCGACCTGGACCGCCGTACCCGACCTGCGCACGCTCACCCCCGCCCAGCTGCGCCCGCTGGCCGGAGCGATCGACCGGCTGGGCGAGCGGCTCAAGGCGGCCGGCTGCGGCAGCTGCGTGGCCGCCAGCCGCCTGCCCGAGATCCTGACCCAGCTCGACACCGCGTCCCTGGTGGCGCGCTCCACGATGCTGATCCCGGTGCTGCAGCTGCTGTTGCTGGCCGCGTACGCGCTGATGCTCACCGCCCGCCTGCTCGCCGACCACCGCCGCATGGAGGTGGCGCTGCTGCGCTCGCGCGGCGCGGGCACGGTGCGGCTGGCC
>NZ_JBSFTC010000315.1:0-11941 GCF_053590415.1 Nonomuraea sp. NPDC003201 | reverse complement strand
CGCTGCCGCTGGCCGCCCGACAGCTCGCGCGGGTGGCGGCCGGCAGCGCGTCGCCATCGCCAGGGCCCTCGGACCCCGCCCCGACGTGCTGGTCTGCGACGAGCCGGTCTCCGCCCTCGACGTCTCGATCCAGGCCCAGGTGCTGGACCTGCTCGCCGAGATCCAGGCCGAGTACGGTACTGCCATGCTGTTCATCAGCCACGACCTCGGCGTGGTGCACCACGTCAGCGACCGGGTCCTGGTCATGAAGGACGGCCGGGTGGTCGAGGAGGGCGACGTGACGGAGGTGTTCACCCGCCCCCGGCACCCGTACACGCGGGAACTGGTCGCGGCGGTTCCCCGGCTTTCCTGAATTTCCTACCAAGTGTATGGGATAATGGACGGGTGAGTCTGGACAGGATCCGCGCGTCGAGCGCCCGAGCCGATTCCCCGCTGACCGCCGCCATCCTGGCGGGGCGATGGATCAGATCCGCCGCGGCCGACGACGAGCACGGAAGGCGCTGGCTGGCCAATCCCGATCCGCACGGCGGGTCGGCGGTCACCTCCGAGCCCTCGTCCCTCTACTCGGGGGCGGCGGGCGTCGTGCTGTTCTTCCTCGAACTGGCCGCGGCCACCGGCCACGAGGCGTACCTGGAGGACGCCAGGCAGGGGGCCCGCAGGCTCGCCGCCACCTGGCGCGAGCAGGACGACGTCTCCCTCTACCACGGGCTGACCGGCACGATGGTCGCGCTCATGGAGGCGGGCTGGGTGCTCGGCGACGGCGCGTTCGAGGCCGAGGCCGCCGCCATCGCCGACGTGATCGTCCGCCGGGGCCGGGAGTCCGAGGGCGGTGTCGGGTGGTCGCGGGATCCCGCGCAGCGCGGCGAGGGCGGCGTCATCCTCGGGCTGCTGCGGGCCGCCGCCCACCTGGGCGTGCCCGCGTACGAGGAGGCGGCCGTCGAGGCGGGCCTGCGGATCGCCCGGCTGCCCGTCCCCGGGCACCGGTTCGGCGACTGCGCCGACCTGCCCGTGGACGCCGTCACGCCCGGCTTCCTCGCCGGTACGGCCGGGACCGCGTTCCTGCTGGCCCGCCTGTACGGGGTGACCGGCGACGAGCGCTTCCTGTTCGCCGCGCGCAGCGGCGCGGCCTTCGTCCGCGAGGTCAGCGTCGTGGCCGGCGGTTGCGCGGTCGTGCCGCACCACGTGCCGCACGCCAGGGAGCTGCACTACCTGGGCTTCTGCTCCGGCTCCGCGGGCGTGGCCAGGATGTTCTACGAGCTGTACCGGGTGGGGGGCGACCCCGGCGACCTGGAGTGGGTGGAGCGGCTGGCCAGCGGCATCGTCAAGAGCGGAGTGCCGCGCCGCCGTACCGAGGGCTACTGGAACGTGGCCTGCCAGTGCTGCGGGACGGCCGGGCTCATCGAGTTCTTCGTGGGGCTGTGGGCGGCGACGGGGGAGGAGTCCCACCTGGAGTACGCCCGCGGGCTCGCCACCGACCTGATCGGCCGGGCCACCGACCACGACGGGCGCGGCTACCGCTGGTACCAGGCCTACCGGCGGCTGCGGCCGGGCGAGGTGACGGCCGACACCGGCTACATGGTGGGCGCGGCCGGCATCGGCGCCGCCCTCCTCCACCTCGACGCCGCAGGTCAGGCCGACCATCCGCGCCGCGTCATCCTGCTGCCCGACAATCCGTTCCCGGCGATCCCGCTGCCTGCTTCCGCGCTCCGTTGACAGCGATACCCAGTTTTCCTACTGTTTAACTGGGTATTAAGCCAAGGAGCACATCATGACCGAGAAGGTCGCATGAAGCAGGTCCACCTGGCCGCGCACTTCCCCGGCGTCAACAACACCACCGTCTGGACCGACCCCCGCTCCCGCAGCCAGATCGACTTCGAGTCGTTCGCCGACCTGGCCCGCACCGCGGAGCGGGGCAAGTTCGACTTCTTCTTCCTGGCCGAGGGCCTGCGGCTGCGCGAGCTGAAGGGCCGCATCCACGACCTGGACGTGGTCGGCCGCCCCGAGTCGCTCACCGTGCTGGCCGCGCTCGCCGCCGTCACCGAGCGCCTCGGGCTGGCCGCCACCGTCAACGCCACCTTCAACGAGCCGTACGAGCTGGCCAGGCGGCTGGCCACGCTCGACCACCTCAGCGCGGGCCGGGCCGCCTGGAACGTGGTCACCACCTCCGACGCCTTCACCGGCGAGAACTTCCGCCGCGGCGGCTACCTGGATCGTTCCGAGCGCTACACGCGGGCCGAGGAGTTCGTCCGGCTGTCGCGCGAGCTGTGGGACTCCTGGCGGCCCGACGCCGTGCTCGCCGACCAGGAGAGCGGGCGGTTCCTACGGCCCGGGTCCGTCTCGGCGGTCAGCCACCGGGGCCGCCACTTCACCGTCGAGGGGCGCTTCAACGTCCCGCGCGGCCCGCAGGGCCATCCCGTGGTCATCCAGGCGGGGGACTCCGACGAGGGCAGGGAGTTCGCCGCGGCCAACGCCGACGTCATCTTCAGCCGTCACGGCACGCTGGAGGAGGGGCGGGCCTTCTACGCCGACGTCAAACGCCGGCTGGCCACGTACGGGCGGCAGCCGCACCAGCTCAAGATCATGCCGGCGGCGACGTTCGCGCTCGGCGACACCGACGCCGAGGCGGCCGAGCGCGCCGCCGAGATCCGCCGCCAGCAGGTGGGGCCGCAGACCGCGATCGCCTTCCTGGAGCAGATCTGGGGCCGGGACATGTCCGCCTACGACCCCGAAGGACCGCTGCCCGACGTGGAGCCCGCCGTAGAGCAGGGCGTCTCCCAGGGCCGGGTGCAGGTGGCCGACCGGGTCGCCGTGGCGGCGCGATGGCGGGCCGTGGCCGAGGAGAAGGAGCTGAGCATCCGCGAACTGGTGATCCACATGACCGGGCGGCAGTCGTTCGTGGGCTCGCCCGCGACCGTGGCCGCGCAGATCGAGGAGTTCGTGCGCACGGACGCCGCCGACGGGTTCGTCCTGGTCCCGCACCTCACGCCGGGCGGGCTGGACGACTTCGTGGCCGAGGTGGTGCCGCTGCTGCAGGAACGCGGCGTGTTCCGTACCGACTACGAGGGCGCCACGCTCCGCGACCACCTCGGGCTGGGAGGCGCGGCATGACGCGGGCACCCCTGCACCTGGCCGTCGCGCTCGACGGCGCCGGCTGGCATCCGGCCGCCTGGCGGGACCCCGCCCTCAACGCGCGGGAGCTGTTCACCGCCCGCCACTGGGCCGGGCTGGTCGCCGAGGCCGAGCGCGGGCTGCTCGACTTCGTCACCATCGAGGACGCCCTGGGCCTGCAGTCCTCGGGCCTCGACGGGCCCGACGACCGCACCGACCAGGTGCGCGGCCGGTTCGACGCGGTGCTGCTCGCGGCGGCGCTCGCGCCGCTCACCACGCGCATCGGGCTGGTGCCCACGGCCACGACGACGCACACGGAGCCGTTCCATGTGGCCGTCGGCATCGCGAGCCTGGACCACGTCAGCCTGGGGCGCGCCGGGTGGCGGGTCCAGGTCTCGGCCCGCGCCTGGGAGGCGGCCCACTTCGGCCGCAGGGAGATCCCGGCGCTCATTCCCAAAGGGGACACGGCGGGCCGGTGGGAGCCCGACGAGCGGGCCCGGGGGCTCATCGCGGACCTCTTCGCGGAGGCGGCCGACGCCGTGGAGGTGGCCAGGCGGCTGTGGGACAGCTGGGAGGACGACGCCGAGATCCGCGACGTGGCCACCGGCCGGTTCGTCGACCGGGACAAGCTCCACTACATCGACTTCGCCGGATCCCGGTTCTCCGTCAAGGGGCCGTCGATCACGCCCAGGCCGCCGCAGGGGCAGCCGGTCGTGACCGTGCTCGACCACGGCGGGTCGCCGGTGCCGTACGAGCTGCCCGCCCGCGCCGCCGACGTCGTCCTCGTCACCCCGCACAGCCGTGACCACGCGCGGGACATCGTCGAGCAGGTCAGGAGCCGTCCCAGGGACGGGCACCCGCTCAGGATCCTGGCCGACCTGCTCGTCCACGTCGGCGATGACGCGGCCGGCCGGAAGGACCGGCTCGACGGGCTCGCCGCGCCGCCCGAATCGGACGCGTACACCTTCGCCGGCACCGCCGCCGAGCTGGCCGACCTGCTGCTGGACTGGCAGGAGGCCGGGATCGAGGGGTACCGGCTGCGGCCCGGCGCCGTGCCGCACGACCTGGCGGCGATCACCCGCGAGCTGGTCCCCGAGCTGCGGCGGCGCGGCGCCTTCAGGAGCCGGTACGAGGCCGCCACCCTGCGCGGGCACCTCGGCCTGCCGCGCGCGATCAACCGTTACGCCTCCCAGAAAGTTGACATTGCGTGAAATTTCTGGCCATCACCTTGATCGTTCATGACGGCCGCACGTCCACCAACGAGCGATTCCGCGAGGTCGTCTCCAACGCGGTCCTGGCCGAGGAGCTCGGGTTCGACGGGTTCGGGGTGGGGGAGCGGCACGAGCGGCCGTTCATCTCCTCCTCCCCGCCCGTGGTGCTCAGCCACATCGCCGCCCGGACCTCCCACATCCGGCTGTTCACCGCGGTCACCACGCTCAGCCTGCTGGACCCGGTCCGGGCGTACGAGGACTACGCCACCCTCGACCACCTGTCCGGCGGGCGGCTCGAACTGATCATCGGCAAGGGGAACGGCGCCGCCCAGGCCCAGCTCTTCCACGTCACCGCCGAGGACCAGTGGGAGCGCAACCGCGAGTCGTACGAGCTGTTCCGCAGGTTGTGGCGGGAGGACAAGGTCACCTGGGAAGGGCGATTCAGGCCGTCGCTGACCGAGGCCGAGACCTGGCCGCGCCCGCTCCAGCGGCCGGTGCGCGTCTGGCACGGCAGCGCCACCAGCAAGGAGTCGGTGGACCTGGCCGCGCGCTTCGGCGACCCGCTCTTCTCCGCGAACGTCACCAACCCCATCGAGCCCTACGCCGAGCTGATCGACCACTACCGGGAGCGGTGGGCGCACTACGGGCACGACCCGGCCGAAGCCCTGGTCGGAGCGGGCACCGCGGGCTACTACGCCGCGAGGACCTCGCAGGAGGCCATCGAGACGTACCGGCCGATCTTCGAGGCCCGCCAGGAGACCTTCAAGCGGTACGGCGCGCCGCTCGTCTTCCACTCGCTGGAGGACGCCATCGAGCGCGGCTCCATCCTGGTCGGGAGCCCGCAGCAGATCATCGACAAGGTGCGCCGCTACCACGACCGGTTCGGGCACGAGGTGATGCACCTGCACGCGGACGCCGACGGGCTGACGGACGCGCAGCACCGCTCGGCGCTGGAGCTGTTCCAGTCGGACATCGCTCCGGTGCTGCGCAAGGAGATACCCAGCAGGCCGTTCCCGTTCCCCGGAGGCTCCTCATGACGGTCCCCCTGTCCATCCTCGACCTGGCGCCCATCCCCTCCGGCGGGACCGCCCGGGACGCGATCCGCAACACCGTCGACCTGGCGCGGCGGGCCGAGTCCTTCGGCTACCACCGGTACTGGCTGGCCGAGCACCACTTCGCGCCCGGCGTGGCCGGCTCGGCGCCCGCCGTGCTCATCGGGCTGGTCGCCGCGGCGACCGGCCGGATCCGGGTCGGCTCGGGGGCGGTGCAGCTCGGCCACCAGACGCCGCTGGCGGTGGTGGAGCAGTTCGGCCTCCTGGACGCGGCCCATCCGGGACGCATCGACCTGGGCCTCGGCCGCTCCGGCCAGCGCCGCGCCGAGCTCGCCCGCCCCTCGGAACGTCCCCCGGAGCCTCCTCCTTCCGAGGCGAGGGTGGTGGACGGGCTGCTCATCCCGCCCCCGTTCGACTTCTCCGCGCTGATCAGGGCGGCGCCGCACCTCGCTGTCCAGGCCTCCCTCCTCCAGCAGCCCGGCGCCGAGACACCGGACTTCGCCGACCAGCTCGACGACGTCCAGGCGTTCCTGGCCGGCACCTACACCTCCGCCGACGGGCGGAGCGCCCACGCGATCCCGGGCGAGGGCGCGGACGTCGAGGTGTGGATCCTGGGCAGCAGCGGCGGCCAGAGCGCGCAGGTGGCGGGGGAGCGGGGCCTGCCGTTCGCGGCCAACTACCACGTCAGCCCGGCCAGTGTGTTGGAGGCGGTGGAGGCGTACCGGGAGGCGTTCAAGCCGTCCGACGTCCTGGAGGAGCCGTACGTGATCGTGTCCGCCGACGTCGTCGTGGCGCGGGACGCGGCCACGGCGCGGGAGCTGGCCAAGCCCTACGGCCTGTGGGTGCGCAGCATCCGCACCGGGCAGGGCGCGATGCCGTACCCCACTCCGGAGGAGGCCGACGCCCACGCGTGGAGCGAGGAGGACAGGAAGCTGGTGGCCGACCGCCTCGACACGCAGTTCGTCGGCGACCCGGAGGCGGTGGCGGACGGGCTGCGGGTGCTCCAGCGGGTCACCGGGGCCGACGAGCTGCTGATCACCACCATCACGCACGGCCACGCCGACCGCGTCCGCTCGTATGAGCTGCTCGCGGACGCCTGGCGGTAATTCATGTATGTCCAGTAGGAAAAGTTGACTTTAGGGACCGGGGAACGTAGTTTCGTGGGTATGGGCCTTTACCTGACCCGGCGCCCGCACGTGGACTTCGGCCACGTCGCCAGCGCGCAGTGTCGCTGATCACGTACCGCTGAACCCCCCTCTCTCCCCTCAGAGGAAACAACGTGATCAAGACCAGACATGCCCTCCTGGCCGCCTTGATGTCCGCCTTCCTGGCGGCCTGCGGCACGGCCCAGGCGAACCCCCAACAAGAGGTGAAGGTGCTGCGCTACCAGGGCAGCGCCGGCAACGTCACCTTCCCCGAGCTGGCCGAGCAGCTCGGCTATCTCGGCGACGTCAAGCTCAAGTGGGTCGGCAACACCACCTCCGGCCCCCAGGACATCCAGTCGGCCGCGACCGGGCAGACCGACTTCGGCGGCGCCTTCAACGGCGCCATCGTCAAGCTCAAGGCCGCCAAGGCGCCGATCAAGGCCGTGATCGGCTACTACGGCTCCGACCAGGCCACCTACAACGGCTACTACGTCAAAGAGGACAGCCCGATCAGGTCCGCCCGGGACCTGATCGGCAGGAAGATCGGCGTCAACACCCTCGGCGCCCATCACGAGGCCGTCATCAAGGAGTACCTCAAGCGCGAAGGGCTGACGCCCGAGGAGGTCAAGCAGGTCCAGCTCGTGGTGATCCCGCCGGTCAACACCGAGCAGGCCCTGCGCCAGGGGCAGCTCGACGTCGGCACCCTCGGCGGCGTGCTCAGGGACAAGGCGCTGGAGCGCGGCGGCCTGCGCCCCCTGTTCAAGGACGTGGACCTGTTCGGCCCGTTCACCGCCGGGTCCGTCGTGCTCCGCGAGGACTTCATCGCCGCCAACCCCCACACCGTCAAGACGTTCGTGACCGGCTTCGCGAAGGCCATCGAGTGGGCGCAAACCCACTCGCGCGAGGAGGTCGTCGCCAAGTTCCAGCAGATCATCGCCAAGCGCGGCCGCAACGAGAGCGCCGACGCCGTGCGGTTCTGGAAGAGCACCGGCATCGCCGCCAAGGGCGGTGTCATCGCCGACCAGGAGTTCAAGACCTGGACCGGCTGGCTGGAGCGCGAGGGCGAGATCAAGCCCGGCCAGGTCAAGGTCTCCGACCTCTACACCAACGAGTTCAACCCCTATGCCGGCGGGAGCGGGTCATGACCAAGATCAGCATCCGGAACGTGGCCAAGACGTTCCAGGTCAGGGACGCCGACCAGCCGTTCACCGCGCTGTCCGGCATCGACCTCGACGTGCGTGAGGGCGAGTTCCTCACGCTCGTCGGCCCCAGCGGCTGCGGCAAGTCCACCCTGCTCGACCTCATCGCCGGGCTGACCGCGCCGACGTCCGGGGAGATCCTCATCGACGGCGCGCGGGTGACCGGGCCCGGGCTCGACCGGGGCATCGTCTTCCAGCAGTACGCGCTGTTCCCCTGGCGTACGGCCCGGTCCAACGTCGAGTTCGGGCTGGAGGCCAAGGGCGTGCCCAGGAAGGAGCGGGCGCGGCAGGCCCGCGAGCACCTCGCGCTCGTGGGGCTGACCGGGTTCGAGGAGCGTTATCCGCACGAGCTGTCCGGCGGCATGCGCCAGCGGGTGGCCATCGCGCGCAGCCTCGCGTTCGACCCCGACGTGCTGCTGATGGACGAGCCGTTCGCCGCCCTGGACGCGCAGACCCGCGAGTCCCTCCAGGAGGAGCTCGTGCACGTGTGGGAGCAGACCGGCAAGACCGTCGTGTTCATCACGCACGGCATCGACGAGGCCGTCTACCTCGGGCAGCGGGTCGCCGTCATGACCTCCCGGCCCGGGCGGATCAAGGAGGTCATCGACGTGCGCTTCGCCTCGCGCGAGGGAGATCTGCGGGCGGATCCGGCGTTCGGGGAATACCGGCACCGGGTATGGGGGCTGCTGCGGGAAGAGGTCGCGGCGGCGCAGGTGCTGGAGCGGAAGGTGGCGACCAGTCGTGGCTGACCAGAAACTGCTCCCCGGCGACGTCCACCAGTACGACGAGGCCGCCCCGACCCCGACCCCGGCCCCGACCCCGACTCCGGCTCCGACCTCGGCTTTGGCCTTGACGGAGCCGTCGCGCCGGCGGTTTTCCGGCGGGCGGTGGCTCAGGCGGGCGGTCACGAACTCCACCGCCATCCTGCTCCTCCTCGCCGCCTGGGAGGTGCTCCCCAGGCTCGGCGTCGTCGACCCCGTCTTCGTCCCGCCGCTCTCGGAGAACCTCGTCGCCTGGTACGACCTCCTCGTCAGCGGCCGGCTTCCCGAGCACCTCGAGGCGTCCCTCGCCCGCTCGCTGTCCGGCTTCGGCCTGGCCATCGTGCTGGCGATCCCGCTCGGCCTGCTGATCGGCTGGTACAAGCCGGTCGCCGACTTCCTCACCCCGCTGCTGGAGCTGTTCCGCAACACCTCGGCGGTGGCGCTGCTGCCGGTGTTCACGCTGATCCTGGGCATCGGGGAGACGACGAAGGTCACCTTCGTGCTGTACGCGTGCGCGTGGCCGATCCTGCTCAACACGATCAGCGGCGTGAAGACCGTCGAGCCGCTGCTCATCAAGTCGGCCAGGTCGATGGGCCTCGGCCCGGTCCGCCTGTTCCAGAAGGTGATCCTGCCCGCCGCCGTGCCCACCATCTTCACCGGGGTGCGGCTGGCGGGCGCGTACTCGATCCTCGTCCTGCTCTTCGCCGAGATGGTGGGCGCCAAGGCCGGACTCGGGTATCTCATCCTCGACACCCAGTCCAGCTTCCGCATCCCCGACATGTACGCGGGAATCATCACGATCTCCGTACTGGGCCTGCTGTTCAACCTGCTCCTGGTCGGCGTCGAGCGCCGCTTCTCCACCTGGAGGACCACTTGACGAGAAAGCTCCACCTGAACGCCTTCCTCATGGGCGTCGGCCACCACGAGGCGGCCTGGAGACACCCCCGAACCGAACCCGCCCGCCTCACCGACGTCCGCCACTACCAGGAGCTCGCCAGGATCGCCGAACGCGGCAAGCTCGACTCCGTCTTCCTCGCCGACGGCGTGGCCCTGCACGGCGACTTCCGAAGTGGCCGAGTCCGCCACGCCGTCCGGCACAACGCGCTCGGCGGCCTCGAACCCCTGACCCTGCTGTCGGCCCTGGCCGCCGTCACCGATCACATCGGCCTCATCGCCACCGTGTCGACGACGTACAACGAGCCCTTCCACGTGGCCCGCAAGTTCGCCTCGCTCGACCACATCAGCGGCGGCCGGGCCGGCTGGAACATCGTCACCTCCGCCGGCGAGGCCGAGGCCCGCAACTTCGGCATCGTCCGGCCCTCGCACGCCGACCGCTACGCCAGGGCCGGCGAGTTCCTGGAGGTCACGCGGAAGCTGTGGGACAGCTGGGAGGACGACGCGATCCTGGGCGACCGCGTCGCCGGCGACTATGCCGACACCGGCAAGATCCACCCGATCGAGCACGCGGGGGAGCACTTCTCGGTCAGCGGCCCCCTGAACACCTCCCGCTCGCCCCAGGGCCACCCGCTCCTGGTCCAGGCCGGGTCCTCGGAGGACGGCAAGGACTTCGCCGCCCGCTACGCCGAGGCCGTCTTCACCGCCCAGCAGACCCTGCGGGAAGGGCAGGAGTTCTACGCCGACCTGAAGCGGCGGCTGGCCGCCTACGGGCGGCGGCACGAGGACGTGCTCATCCTGCCGGGCATCTCGCCGATCATCGGCTCGACCGAGCGCGAGGCGCTGCGGCTGGAGAAGGAACTGGAGGACCTGATCATCCCCGCGTACGGGCTGGCGCAGCTCTCCCACATGACCGGCATCGACCTCACCGAGGACGCGCTGGACGGGCCCCTGCCCGACGTACCCGTGGAGACGGAGGGCGCGCAGAGCCGCCGCAAGCTCGTCGTGGACCTGGCCAGGCGCGAGAACCTCACGGTCCGGCAACTCCTCAACCGCCTGGCGGGCGGCCGGGGCCACCGCGTGGTCGCGGGAACGCCGGAGCAGATCGCCGACCAGCTCCAGGAATGGTTCCTGGCCGGCGCGGCCGACGGGTTCAACGTCATGCCGCCGATCCTGCCCGGCGGCCTGAGCGACTTCGTCGACCACGTGGTGCCGGAGCTGCAGATCAGGGGCCTGTTCCGGTACGAGTACGAGGGACGCACGCTCCGCGAGAACTACGGCCTGCCCAGACCCCCGTCCCGCTACGCCGCCGGCGGACGGCGCGAAGTGGCGGTGACGCGATGAGCATCGTGACCCTCGTGGGCAACCCCCGGCCCGGCTCCCGCACCCTTTCGGTGGCCACCACCGCGGCCCAGGCCGTCGGCGACCGCCTGGGTGCGGCCTCGGAGGCGTACGAGGTCGTGGACCTGTCGGGCCTCGCGCCCCACCTGCTCTCACCCGTCGCGCACCCCGACGTGCGCGCGGCCCTGGAACTGGTGACCGGCGCGAGCGTCGTCGTCGTGGCGAGCCCCACCTACAAGGGCACGTACACGGGGCTGCTGAAGTCGTTCCTCGACCGCCTGCCACCGGACGCGCTGGCGGGCACGGCGGCGCTGCCGCTCCTGGTCATGGGGGATCCCAAGCATGCGCTGGCGGTGGAGGTGCACCTGCGCCCGCTGCTGGTGGAACTGGGCGCCTTCGTGCCGACACCGGGACTGGCGGTGCTGGAGTCGCAGATTCCGGAGCTGGGAGAGGTGGTGGCGGGGTGGGCCGATCGTGTGGCGCCGCAGGTGACCGCTGTGCTCAAGGAAGGGGCGCTTTCGTGACGGAGACGGTGGCCGCCCGGGAGGCCCGCCGAGCCAGAGAGGCCCGCCAGGCCCGGGACGCCCGCCGCACCTCAGACCCCCGTCCGGGAAGGGACCCCCGCCCGACCCAGGACCCTCGCCCGGGTTCGGACCCGTCGCTTGCATCGGGGAGCCGGGCCGCCCCCGACCTCCGCAATGGGCACGCGTCCGAGGCGCCGGCGGTGCCTGCGACGCGCCCGGCCCCGGAAGCGCGGTCGAGCGCGGAGGAGCCGGAGAGGAGTGCGGTCGACGCCGACGGGTTCCGCCGGGCGCTCGCCGTACACGCCGCCGGGGTCGTCATCATCACCGCCCAGAACGACGGCATCCCCGTCGGGCTGACGGCGACATCCTTCTCCTCCGTCAGCCTCGACCCGCCCCTGGTCTCGTTCTACGTCGACCAGTCCTCCACCACCTGGCCCTGGCTGCGCGACGCGGACCACTTCGCGGTCAACGTCCTGGCCAGCGACCAGGCCGAGCTGGCCGCCAGGTTCGCGCGCAAGGACATCGACCGGTTCGCCGAGCCCACCCGCTGGCGTCCGGGCCCCCTGGGCGCGCCCCTGCTCCAGGACGTCTCCGCCCACCTCATCTGCCTCCCGCACAGCGGCCGATACTGGGGCCGATCAGAGGCGGTGGGTGGCGTCGCTGCGATAGTCGGTGTACGTGTACGGGTTGTCGAGGACCTTCGCCG